>JACMLS010000973.1 GCA_014379485.1 Bacteroidia bacterium
AGATCTTCTTCCTGTTCTTCCTTCTCCATTTTATCCATGGCTTTCTGCATTTGCTCCTTCATCTCCTGCATTTTATCAGAAGCCTGTTTTTGAGATTTAGAAGCATTTTTTTTACTATTCTGATTTAACTGCTCAGAACTTTTCTCCATTTCTTTACTGATCTCATTTTGTTTTTCTTCAGTTTTTGGCAATTCGTTTGGTTGTTCCAAAGCAGCGTTTTTTTCCTGCATCTCTTTCAGATCTTTTTTCAAATCTTCAAATTGTTTATTTAATTCGTCCTGTTTTTTCTCTAATTCTTTAGAAGATGATTCTGGTTTTTTATCCTCTTTATTTCCTTCAGTCTTATCCTCTTTTTTATCCTGATTCTCTTTGGTCTCTTTATTCCCTTCTGTTTCTTTCTTTAGTTCATCCTGTTTGTTTTTTAACTCATCCAGTTTATCAATGGCCTGCTGCATTTTTTGTTCTACTTCCATTTGCTTAAAAGCCTCCAGGGTTCTGTCCAACTCTTTTTCCATATCCTTATTGGAGAGCTTTAATTCTTCGAGTTTTTGCTGAACCTGGTTCTTATCCAGTTTATCCATGAGCTTGTTTAGCTCATCAAATAATTTTTTCATCTCAGGGGTCATGATGTTCTCAAACAATTGCTCTAATTGTTTTTGTTTTTCCAATAAGGATTCGTCCGGCGGAGTAAGTTCCTGTTGTTGTTGGTTGTTAAGTTGGTTCTCCTGTTTTGCTTCTTCTATTTTGTTTTTTAATTCGTTTTGTTTTTTAAGAATATCTTCCAGTTTTTTCTTTTCCTCATAACCCATTTGTTTTTTCTCGGTCAGTTTTTTACCCAGGTCATTGATGTCCTTTTGAAGATCTTTCGCTTTTTTTATTCCGTCATCCAGGTCTTTTTTGATCTCGGAATTATTTTTATCCGTTGCCTGATTCATTTCATCAATGGTTGGCGCTTTAAACAACATGGTTTGCGTTTTAGCGGATTTAGATCCATTCACACCATCATTGTCCCATACTTCAAAATAGTATTCTATTTTATCACCGGGCAATACATTAAACCGGGAAGCATCTAAAAAATAATAATAGGGCTGAGTAATTTGCTGTTTATTTACTCCCATAATCTGTTCTCCGGATTTCACTTGTTGTTTACCAGTCGAATCCTGTGTATAATGAGTGTATTTAAATTGTAACCTTGAAAAACCATAATCATCTTTAATGGTTCCTGAGAAATAAATATTTTTAGGGTTTAAGGAATCTGTTTTTTCACTGACATCAATAATTGGCGATTGATCAGGAATAATATTCAGCATATAATTAACCGAATCGGGGTTTTGTTTTAAAAAACCATTCATCGTTTTAATGGTGTAACCCATGCTCTGCATCATTCTTTTAGAGAAAGAGAATTCATTCTCTGAAGACCTCGAAATATCTACCAGGGTATCAGCAAAGTTCAGTAATATATTATCGGTATTTTTTGTGTGAAATACCCATTGCATTTTGGTTCCCTGTGGTAATTGCATATCACCTACATTTGAAACAGTTTCGTTTTTTTTGTTGAGATAAGACGGATAAGTTAACTGGACATCAAATTTCATTAACATAGGTTTCGGCAAAACAATCAACTCGTATGATTTGGAATTAAATCCTGCAGCGGTAAAAACAAAGTCCTGGCTTTTCTGGACGTTTTTAAAAGTGTAGGTATAATTGACATTGTCAATTTTCTCCATTTTATGATCTATGCCGTCAACGGTTATAAAAA
>JACMLS010000974.1 GCA_014379485.1 Bacteroidia bacterium
ATGATCGTACTCTATCTGGCTGTAATATTTTGAAAGGGGTTTTGGAATTTCAACGACTACCGGAGGCGTTTTCTTTTTGGCGGCGTGAAGCGAAGGACGTGTAAATTCAGAATAACTTTAGTAACGATTGGGCGGATAGGTTGTGGCAAAATTATCTGCAAATGTTTTTTTCAATGTATCAAGTTTAAACCCTATCATCTCATAATCTTTCAGCTTGGTTTTGTATTCCATTAAGCACCTTTTTCTTAAACTATCTAAAGAGCGCTGAATGTTCGGAATAAAATAATCAACCTTTACAAGATCAAAAATTTCTGATCCGGCTGCGGCAGACATAATGTCGTCCAGCTTATCAGAATTTTTAAATCTTACCGAGACGTTTTTCTGCAATTCAAAACCAGCGGGAATTTCATTGTAAACTTTCGAGAATAATTTTTGTTCTGTTTCAATATCGTACTTCGGAACAAATGAGATCATATCTGTTTTTATTTCAGAAACATCTATGCCCGCTTTTCTCAATTTCTGTTTGAATGTGCCAATACGGTTATTCATAAGCGTGTCTGCTTTTTCAATGGTTTCTGCCACCTGCACAATACTGAAAATGGCCACGTAGTTATCTGCAACAAGATTCATTAATCCGTTTACAGTAATACTTATCTCTTCGTTATTGGTAACAACTGCATTGCCCGGCGAGTTAAGCCGTCCGTAAGAGTAATTGTGGTTGTTGTTTTTATTGGTTTCTCCGTATTTTGAATTTCCCATTGATTGAGAGAAAATTTTAAAAGAGCCCGCACTTAATGCAAGGCCCAGTACAAGAATTGATTTTTTCATAATAGATTTTTAAAATTTGTTTTTCTAAACACAACAACAATTAACCAACAACAGATAAGCGATAACTATTCATCAAAGCAACTGGTAACGAATTTTTATTTTTTTTCTTTCTGTTGTTTTTTTTGACCTTATTCAACTCAGCTGTTTCCAAACGCGTTCCCTGTTCCGTACTTTCTTTTTTTGTTTCCTTTATCTTATCTGCATTCAGCTCTAAAACCGGCGCATTCTTAATTTCAGGAAGAATTAAATTTTGCGGGTTCAACGAAACCTGACTAATCTGTAGTGAAGGAAACTGGCTGCGCATTAAACTCTGGTCCATTCCCATTTGCGCGTTTACTGATGCGCTTATTGCCAGTCCTGACAACAGAGCGAGAAAGATGTTTTTTTTCATAGTTTATTTTTTTTTGATTTTATTTTTGGTCAATGCCTGCATTTGTGGTTGCGTTTTTATTTCTTTTGGTTGTGTCTGCATCCGGAATAATAAAAAGAGTTCCCTTGGCCGTATTTTGGTTTGTAGAATCTTGTTTAGAAAGCGAAACCCGTTTGCTTTGCTTATTGATTGGTTTTTTTGAATTGCAAGTGTCAATGACGTTTTCTAAAGAAGGAAATTGGCTGGCGATTTGATTTTGGTGAGGAATATATTGAGCGTTTAAAGCGCCGCAGAATGTTAGTGCTGGCAACAATGTTTTAAAAATGTTCTTTTTCATGTAGATTTTTTTTATTTGTTAGTATGAAGTGAAGACGGCTTTCTGGCTTCTGCTGCAGTAAGGGTTAAACTTTTATTTTTTTAATTCTGCTTTTGGTCAGCGATTTCGTTTAGAACCCCGACCGGATCTTTTTTGGTGCTGTCTTTATCAGGTGTTTTCAAAACAATTCCCTGTGCCTGATTTTGGTTCTGTGAATTTTGTTTTGAAACCTTGATCCGTTTGACCGGGTAAGTGCCCGGGTTTTTTTGCGGGCAGAATACACCCTCCGCGTTTTTTAAAGAGGGGAATTGAACCGCCACATATTCCTGCCTCATGATTACCTGGGCCTTAACAGAAGCGCTTACAATAAAGGCCAGTAAGAGCGCTAAAAAAGAGATTTTCTTCATAATTTTTGTTTTTGATGTGCAGCAAAGATCGTTTCGTATGGTGCTGTTTTGCAAATAATTACCTTGTAAAACAGCTTGTAAAATGATTTACAATTTGTAAAATCGTTTTACAAAACAATTTCAGGCTTTTCTGCCGTAACTTTGTGGCATGAGTTTGAGCAATCCTGAAAAAAAATATTTTAATCTATTAAAGGAAGAGATTGCAGAAACGTTCAGATCTACTTTTCCGGAGGCGCCAGAAAAGATTGAAGAATGGACCGGAAAGTATATTGAAGCATTCCAGGCAGAATTGCAACGTGCCGTTAAAAGCAGCGTAAGCTCTAAATGGTTTTATACGCATATTAAATCTGACAGCCAGGAAAAACTTCCCCGTCTGGATGTGTTGAATTTACTTTCCCAATATGCAGGATATTTAAGCTGGGATGATTTTGTGCTAAAGAAAAAAATAGATGAGCCACCGGTTCAATCTGCTTTGATTGAATTTGAAGTAAAGGAAAGTAATGCAACAGAGCATGAAAAACATGAGATAGAAGAAAGTCACTTAAGAGAAAAAAGAGAAGTAGTAAAAGTTCCTTACGTTCCGGTCAGAAAAAAATCTTATGCGCTGCAATTGGCGGCTTGTGGTTTGCTGGTGATCTTTATGATCAGCTGGATAGTGATGCGGAAAGAAGAAAAAGTGAGGTATAGTTTTTGTTTTACAGATGCAAACTTTGGCGGCCCTTTAAAAACCGGGAAGATTGAAATTTATTTACTGAACGAAATGGAATCTCCGCAGGTTTTTAAATGTGACAGTAATGCATGCATACGTCTTGAACACAAACCAGGCAAAGTAAAGTTCATTGTAAAAGCAGATTATTGTTTTCCGGATACCATATCAAGGATCTTTGAAAAAGACCCCGCCAATGGAAATTCTGAAAGTATTGCATTAAGAACAGATGATTATGCTTTAATGATCAGTATTTTTTCCAATTCAAATTTAGATGATTGGGAAAAAAGAAAGGAACAGCTCAATAAAATGTTTGCGGATGAGGCAGAAATTTTTCAGCTTGATCCTGAAGATCAAAGAGGAATGGAAATTTATAATAAAGCAGAATTTATAAATAAAATGACCATGCCTTCTAAAAGTTTAAAAGATATTGTGGTGCTGGAAACTGCATACAGGAATAAAAAAATTATTTCGCTCAGGTTTACGCAAAAAAATAAACCATAAAGTAGAAATTTCAAAGCAAATTTCACTTCATGATAAAAAAAAGAAAAATGAAAAAAATTACGCACTTCTTTGCCTTGCTCGTACTCTTGTCTTTTACAAAGATGAATTCGCAAAGCTCTCAGCATGATCCAAATCCGCAATCAAATCTTTTAACCTTTACGGCCAATTCTCTCTCTGTAAAAGAGGTGAATGCTTTTGAAACAAGGGCTGTACAGAAAGTAGAGGAGTTTTATGATTTTCTTTCTGTTATTACCGATAAAAAAATTGATCTGAAAATGAGAGAACAGGCCAAAAAACAAGCCGCTGAACTTTTTTCTGATAAAACATGCACTGTGTATGGAGTTCCGGTAGAAAAATTTCTTGACAGTTGCCTTTCCGGCAAATTAAATCCTTCAACAGAAATAAAAGAGAAAAAACTAAGTCGCTTTTTTTCTGACAACAACGCAGAAAACGATTCTTACGAAGGTGCCGTTTCATTTTCTACCGTTGCCGATAAAACAAAAAGAACTTCTGTTATAAACCTGCAACGAAAAGAAAAACAATTTGGTAAAGAAATAAAAGTTATCTGGTCTGTTTTTATTTGCGAGATAAAATGACCTGCCGCCTTTTTCAACCACAATAGAAACAATAGAACACAATAGAGAAAAGTAAGGATGTGTTTAGTGTGTTTACATCTTCAAAAAATTCTCCAATAACTTTTGTCCCGCTGTTCCTGATTTTTCGGGGTGAAACTGAGCCGCAAAAAAATTATTTTTTCTGAGGGCGCTGCTGTATTCCTGTATGTAATTTGTAACGGCAATAGTGTCTTCTCCTTTTTCTACGTAATAGCCGTGTACAAAATACATAAAAGTACTTTCCGGAATATCTTTAAATAGTTCTGACTTAAGTTCGTACACATTGTTCCAGCCAATTTGCGGAATTTTTTGTTCGGGATTTTCTTTTCCTTCAATCGGATGAAATCTTTTTACCCTTTTCTTAAAAATGCCAAGACAGGCTGTATTTCCTTCTTCAGAAAAATCGCAGAGCAATTGCATACCCAGGCAAATTCCCAAAACGGGCTGTTTAAGTGAAACGATCAGCTCATCCAGTTTGTGTTGCCGCAAATATGCCATGGCAGAAGAAGCCTCTCCTACACCGGGAAAAATTACTTTATCTGCAGCCAGCAGTTCTTCCTTATTATCGGTAACCGTTGCCTGAACACCCAATCGTTCAAGCGCAAAAATTACTGAGCGAATGTTGCCCGCACTGTATTTGATAATGACCGTTTTCATACTATAATTATGCCCACTAAGTTAGGACAGGATTTTGGAAATCCGGCAATTTCCGTTATTTTTGATAAAATTTAAAATCATACCCTATGTCAGATCATTCTACACACAACGAAGGCCACGGTCACCACGATGATCATGGAAGCGATAACGCAACCGTTAACCCAACACAGTTTGAAATTCCGATAGTGCTTGGAGGTTTGATCTGGGTACTTGTATTTATGTTTTTAAATATTTGCTCCTGTAACAAAGAATGCTGCGAAGACGGAAAAGGGACTTGTGAAAAAACAGAAATGCCCGCGGGTGGCGAACACCATTAATAATTTTACAGAATATTTTTTTAAGACCGCATTTTATTTGCGGTTTTTTTTTCTTCATACATTTCATTCCACACTATAAATTGAGCGAAATTCCTCACATAAAATTATCTGAACTGGCCGAAAGGATCCGTGGTGTAATTCGTGGTGCATTTGAAAATCAATTTTACTGGGTGGTTGCCGAAGTTTCTGGCCATAAATATATTGCGGCAAAAGAATGGCACTACTTAGACCTTGTAGAAAAAATGGAAGGCAAAGCAAGCGAAGCCGCTAAACTTAAATGTACTGTGTGGTCTGACGCTTCAAAAAAAATTGAAGAGTTTGAAAAAGTTACCGGACAAAAATTTGCAGACGGACTTCAGGTATTGGTAAAAGTGAAAGTGGAATACCATATTGTTTACGGCTTGTCGCTGGTGCTTTCTGATGTTGACCATTCTTACACACTTGGCAATATTGAAAGGCAACGATTGGAAACTTTAATGCGCCTGGTAAAAGAAAATCCGG
>JACMLS010000975.1 GCA_014379485.1 Bacteroidia bacterium
AGTAGTCCAGTTCATATCGCCATAACAAAATGCAATGTTTTTTCCAATAGGAAGTATTGGGTCGGAACCATCTGTAATGATCAACTGAAAAGTACAGAGCTTATCTACGTGCTGAGAGTAATAACCCACGTTTTCCCATTTTACGATCATACTAGTTGGAGTTGTTTTATAATAAACCAATCCGCTTGCAAGGTTTCTTGTATCCACATCAGTCCAGAAAGGAGCGATCATAATATCTGTGTTATTAGGAAAGCCGGTTGAACTGAAAACGCCGGAAGAGGAAACAAAACTTACATTTCCATTATTATTGATAAAAATAGTATTATAATTTACTCCATACATGCAAAAAGTAAATGGCAAAGCTATTGAATTGGTAGAGCCATCATCATTTCTGTAATCAGGTGCAGTACCTTGCTGAAATGGGGCAATGGTAAAACTCGGATCGAGCGGTACTATACAAGTACACGCGCCTCCGCTTGTAGTATCTGGTTTTGGCAAAGGACTTATTGCCTTTTGAAGCATTTCTGGCTGAATAGCAGATTTTGGAGTGGTTACCATGTATTTTACCGCAGGGTCAAGTTTGCCTGTAGATTTTAACTGATCGTAATCTTCCGGGGTAATGGGACGAAGAACCTGCTGAGAGAATACAAAAGCAAAAGGTGTGAAAAGTGCGAGGAAAAATAAGATTCTTTTCATTTTGGGTTTATTTAGGATTGTAAAGGTAAAAAAAACATGGCATTCTGCTTATATAAACACGATCTGGTAACAGGGTAATCAGAAAAAAACCAATTTAAAAACAGTATTAATCATCAAAAAAAAAATTCCGGAGATCTCTCTGCCGGATTTTTTTAAAAGGGTTATTTAACAAGAACAAATTTCTTAAAGACAGAAATACCTCGTGTATCGGTGAGCTGAATCGTGTAAACTCCCTCCGCCAGGTTTGAGAGGTCTAACTTATCGGTTTCGTTTTCGGTAAGTTTTTTCTCGGCTACTTTTACGCCTTGTAGTGAGAAGACTCTGGCAATTGAACCGGCAGAATATCCTGAAATGCTCAGCATTCCGTTTGAAGGGTTAGGGAAAATTTTGAGGTTCTTACTTGCATTCTGATCAACGGAAGTTGTCATAGTGCTGAAAAAGTATTTTTTGTAAAAAGTGGTTTTTGTAGGAATTCCGTTATCCTGAAAAGCAATTACAAGAGAATCAAGACCCAGGCTTTGGGGAGTGTAATTTACACCTATACGAAGTGAACTGCCCGATCCGTTCTGGTTTAAGGTTAAGCCTGAGGGTGCGTGATTAACAGAGTAAGTAAGTACCTGTCCGTTTTCAAGCGCCAGCATATCAAAATTGTAATTTGTATTTACCAAAAGATAAACCGGAATGGTATCGCACAACGAGTCAAATGCTATTGCAGGCGTATTTCCGTTTGGACAGGCATCAAAATAAATAGATTTGTAATCCAGAAAATCCACTCCGTCATTTAATCCAACAGAACCATCGTAAGCATAGTTTGTAGAATCAAAAAGACCTACCTGATAGAAATTTACACCGTCGCCTTTATTTACACCCACTGTAGATGGAACTCCGCCAACTCCGCCAA
>JACMLS010000976.1 GCA_014379485.1 Bacteroidia bacterium
AGGTAGAATATAAAAATCTGTTTAGCTCGTTGTTACTTACATAAGCAACTTTATCAAAAGCAAGGTCGCCTCCACTGGGTGCACCCATGTTAAGTTGGGTACCTGAGCCATCTAAAAAATCAACATCATTTACATCTTCATCTTTACCGGAATTTTGCCAGGGACCGGATCTTGTAAAACTGGTTAAATAATTAAGATCAGCTCCAAAATTCATATTCGGAAAACCTAATCCCACTTCAATTCCACTTATGGGTGTGTAATTGTAAGTATTGCTTTCAATTAGCGGATCGTGTAAAACAGCAACCCCTGCAAGCCAGGGTCTGTAACTACCGTAAGCTCCTTGTGCCGAATAAGAAAAATTATCTGAATTAAAAGTGGAGGTAGGCAAACACGGCAAATTTTTAGAATACTCAACATTAGCCCTGGTAAAATCAACCATGTCTGTTGCACTACCGGATGAAGGAGTATAAGAATAACCAAATGCCGGATAGTATTTTGTGCCCGTAGAAAAATCTGTTTCAAAATAACTTCCCGAGAACTGGCCATACCATTGATTTTTATATTTGGCGAAAGGATAAGAAAGTCCGATTTTTACCGAAAAGGGCTGAGCGTGAGAAATGGTTGGCAAGCCTACAGTTGGCATACGTTGGGTGGTATTAAAAGAAAAACCTAAACAATTGCCGCCGGTAATTCCATCGCGCGAGTTGTAAGATAATCCCATGCCAGTGGAAGCCAAAGTTGCAACTCTGTCCACACGTACTTTATGAGTAAGATTAAGCCCTAAGCTAGGTTCAATTCCAATTCCGTTTTGCGAGTCAAAAGAAAGCCCGACACCGGTGGTAACGGAGCCGGTGCTTGTCAGATTAACATTATAGGATGGCGACACCCTGTAACCAATTCCTTTGTAATTATTATAATAAAGATTTAGCTGGCAAGACCATCCACCACCAAGACCAGGTTGAGCCACCGGAAATCCAAACCATTCTCTGTATGCTGGATCACCAGCCATTGGTATTTTTACATCTACCATCCAGTATTTTTGCATTGTGGTTTCTTTCACCACATTGTCGCCACAATAATCATCGGGCAAACCTCTCATGCCACGGTTAATGGCTCCTGTATTTAAAGTCCAGCCAAGTCCAACCCAACTTGCCTCCTGCTCCATAGTGCTGCCTGAATGATAGGATAGGTTTACCGGATAACCTCCGTTAGGACCTGGCACAGTTAGCAACGGGATATTATATGTAAAATCTCCTGAGTAGAGATCTACAAGATCAGACGTTCCGGCAGGTTCAAAAGACCCGTATTCCTCTTGCTGCGGCCCACTGGTAAGGGCATGCGAAAATGTTGGAAACACTGTTTGAAATAAAATGGTAAGCGCCAGTGAAAGGCTGATTCCTTTTTTAGTTCTCCCGATTATTTTTTTCTTTTTCATCTTTTTTTGTTTTATCATGAAGTGAAATTTGCTTTGAAATTTCCACTTCATGGTTTCTTTTTAAAAATTCAACACCAGATTTTCTTCCTCTTGTGTTTCATTCATTTCAAATTTTATGTTTCCATTATTAAAGACTCTGTCATTAATAACAACTGTTCTTCCCTTATCTCCTTCTTTATTTTGAAAAGCGACAAGAAATTTTAATTTTGGAGTGCCGCCATAACTGTTCTCGTAATGAAAAAGTGCACAAGGCAAAGTATCGTTACCAGGTACAAAGCTGATATCTCTTTCAAAATCATAAGAAAAATAATTTACTCTTTGCAGATACATTTCATTGCCCTGCACTTCTTCCATCAATACATCAGATTCAGATCTTGCGTTTTCAATTTCAATTACAAAATAGTTTAAACCACCGCGCTCTTTCATAAAACTATTCCATTGGTTCCTGTCTTTTATTTCGCCGTTTATTACTTTGCGGGCGGCCTGGTAAGCAACCGGCTCGTATTTTATTTTATACAACAGGTTACCCATCTGTTTTTCCTTAAAAAAACCATTGTCTTTGTTTTCAACAAAAGCAACAAAGGTTTGAGGGGTAAATTCGCTGGATTTATTTCCGCAGGAAAAAAAACATGAAACCACACTTGCAATAAATATTACTGCAAAAAATTTAGTTGACTTTGCCCGCATACTTGCTGTTTATATAGGTTAGAACATTTGGGGTTACATTAAATGCCTGTTCATTGGCGTACATCAAACCTCCGTTTCCGTTGGCGCCAAAAATAAAATCGAAACCATTTTCTTTTCCGTAATCAACCAGGTATTGATTCATCTGGTTCATGATCTGTGCATTGAATTGCTGGTTCATGGCCATATTATCTTCTTCAAATTGTTGCTTTCTTACCATGTAAACTCTCTTTATACGCTCAAACTCATCTTTTCTTTGTTGATCATTTACCATAGCTTTAAGTTCAATTTCAAGACTGTCTAAAAATGTCTTGCGTGAGCTGCTTACGTTTGTAAACTTGCTTTCGAGCTCTTTTGTCATTTTAAAATCTTTATATAGATCATTGATTTCTACATAACCAACTCTTTTATCTCCCTGCGAAATAAAAAAGGCGATTCCGAGACCTGTTACCAATAACAGGTTAAGCGCAATAATTGCTTTATACATCTTTGTCATAATCTTTTGTTTTTAATATTTATTTTTTGTCGTTAAGGAATTCTGAATTTTAAAAATTGCTTTTCATTTTTTTCATTGGTTACTTCCATCAGGTACGCGCCTGTTGCGAGTGGTGAATACCCGGATTGAAATAAGTCGAATTTTAAACGAACATCTCCCAATTCAGCGGTCAATGAATGATTCATCAGCAACGGGTATACATCGGTGTGGCTTTCATTCCATATTTTTACATCCAAAGTATGGTTCTTGTTTGCGTACTCATCTTCAAAACGAACAGTCAAACGGTTATTACTTACATTGTAAAATCCGCCGTCCGCTTTTTTGCGTAGTGTAGCATATGGCCCTTGTGCTTTTTTTATTCCAATTACCAGATGAATAGGATATGTAAGTGTAATGGCTCCATTAGAAGTAATTGAACCTTTACTTCCACTTGTAAAAAGACTTACTCCACCTCTGTCAGCCCAGTTACTTCCGTTCCATGCCGCCACTCTAAAATCATTGTAATTATAAATGTTACAGGCATTGCCGTTCCAGTTAAGTTTTACTGTTACATCAGAATTTCCTACAAGACTATCAAGCTTCCAATATTCACAATTGCTTAATCCTTCAAGAGAATCTAACATACCAGATCCTTTTGTTTGCGCACTTGCAAAATAAGTTGCAGCAAATTTATCAGTAGCAGATGAAGGTGCAGTCATACCAAGTGGATGGTAAGCATAACTTGTAAGCGTTGTGTCCCCCAACGGAAAAGTAAATACATCATTGCCTGTTTTTCTAAAGGGCCCATGTACATAAGCAGTATCACTTCCTCCCGTGCAGGTTGCATTATCAGACAACTCAATAAAATTGGTCGCACTGGTTTTTAACTTTCCTTTAGTCATGGTAAGAGACGTTGTTACATTTAGCGGCGATGCAAGCGTTACTGCTCCGCCGGCTTTATTCATAACCATTCTTGGAAAAGTAACGGTAGATGATCCACTGTTTCGGGTAACAAGACCATAACTGGTTGAATCAAACGTAACAGTTCCGGTTGTTACACTGAATGTTCCGGTTGTGCTGGTTTGCGTCCAGCTTCTTCCCACGTTTACATCATATGAACTTGCTGTTAGCGTTGTTGTGGCGGCAATAGTGAGATCACCTCTTGCTCTCAGATTCCCTGTAAGTGTTCTGTTACTCGCACCAAACGTTACATGATAAAATTTCATTGTCTGCGAAGTTCCCTGTCCATCAAGATTTGCGGTTCCTCTGAAATAAACTGTATTTGTTGTAGCAGCATCAACAGTTCCTAATGTATAGGTCCAATCGTTATTAGATGAAATAATACCCGCAAGATTAAGTGTACCGCTTGGTTTGTTGATTATTATTTTTGGAAAAAAACCAGTAGCAGCCGCAACACTTCCGGTAAAAGTTTGTGTTCCTGCACCGCAAACATTTATTGTAGCAGATCCACCAGAAGTTGTAACAGTACTTGTATTGGTTGAAGTTATGTCGCCTTTCGCGTCAATTGTACCCGTATTAAGTACAATCGAATTTGTACCTTGCATTGTCAAAGTTCCTGTTGTTGTAACCGTAGTTCCGGCGGCGATAGTTACAGTGGCTGCAGCAGTTCCTGGTAGTTTAACATTATAAAGTGTATCGGTTCCGGTCAAGGTACAAGTAACGGCAGGAGCAAGCGTACTTGTACCCGCATTGGTGTTTCCGGCCGTATAAGTCCAATTACCACCCAAACTAATTGTGTTGGAAAGAGTGAGCGTTCCTGAGCTTTTATTTATAACTACGTGAGGTAACCTTCCACCTCCAAGAGTGGCGTTTCCAGAAAAACTTTGGGTGCCTGTTCCATTAATTGTAATAGTGGCGGTTCCTCCACTGGTTGTTGATGTAGCTGCAATAGAAAGATCTCCTTTGGCATTTATATTTCCGGTATTAACGGTTAAGGCGGAAGAGCCCGTAGTTG
>JACMLS010000977.1 GCA_014379485.1 Bacteroidia bacterium
GCGTGCTTTGCAACACTCATATTAAATGGGAAGCATTGCTGAAACGCGCAGATATGCTGGATTGTGAATTTATTGCAACCGGCCACTATGCACAGGTAAGAAAAGAAAACGAACGCTTTGTTATTTCAAGAGGCCTTGATCTGCACAAAGATCAGTCTTATGTGCTTTGGGGATTAAAACAACAATCGCTCATGCGCACTATTTTTCCGTTGGGGCAATTTAAAAAACCTGAGATTAGAAAAATGGCAGAAGATGCAGGCTTTGGAGAACTTGCAAAAAAACCTGAGAGTTACGAGATCTGTTTTATTCCCGAAAACGATTACCGCGCATTTTTAAAAACCAAAGTAACTGGTTTGGAAGAACGCGTTGACGGTGGAAATTTTATTATGAAAAACGGCGGCGCAGTGGTTGGAAAACACAAAGGCTATCCGTTTTACACAATAGGTCAGCGAAAAGGATTAGACATTGCTTTGGGCGATGCTGTATTTGTTACAGAAATAATTCCCGAAACAAATACAGTAGTGCTTGGAACAAAAGAAGACCTGCTCGAAAAACATTTACGCATCCGCGATTTTAACCTTATTAAATATGCAGCATTGCCAGATGATTTTCAGGCATTGACAAAGATCCGGTACAAAGATCCCGGAACCATGGCCACTATAAATGCAGACGGAAATAAATTAGACGTAATTTTTCATAACGCAGTTACCGGAATTGCGCCGGGGCAAAGCGCTGTGATGTATGAAGGAGAAGACCTGGTTGGTGGTGGTTTTATTGACAGGGCAAATGTTCCTTTAAGTTAAAAAGGTATTCGCTACGCGACCAGAATTTTTCTCGTTTTGTTTTATAACCAATAGGCCGTCACTACGTGACTATTAAATTATGTACTATTCAATTTTCATTTGGGGCACAACAGCATTATCACTCGCTTTTATTTTTTTATTTATTCTTTCAATAAAACGTAAGAACGAGGCCGATCAAAAAAAAGCGAGTATACTCATGGCAGCTGTGTCTCTTCTAGCAGGCTTTATTTATCTGCTGGGAATTTTAAATTCTCAATTTATTATTCTGGGTTTTATAAAAAATACCTGGCCCTGGCTACATTTATCACTTTCAACTATTCTGGCGTTCATTTCTCTTATTAAATTCAGAAAAAACTTTCTGGGCTACGCTGCACTTTTCATAAATATTTCTTTACTCATATTTATTAATGTAATAAGCAATGACATTCAGAAAATAATCAATGAACCTGGTCAGCAAAAAGAATCAACTGAATCTCTTAGCTTTAAAAGCTTTTCAAATAAAAACCAGATTTCCTATTTTATTTAAGCGCAATTCGTAAATTCGTTCTTCAATTAAAAAGATAATGATTGTTGAAGTTTTTATTCCTTGTTATATAGACCAGTTTTATCCAAAGGTTGCTGAGAGTGTAATTAAAGTACTTGAGAAAACGGGCTGTGGTGTAAATTACAATCCCGAACAAACCTGTTGCGGGCAGCCTGCTTTTAATGCGGGTATGTTTGACCTGTGCAAAGAGGTGGGAGAAAAATTTATTAAAGAATTTTCTACAGACAGGTATGTTGTTGTTCCTTCTGCCAGTTGTGTGGGCATGGTAAAAAATTATTATCCTGAATTGTTTACCAATACCGTTTTACACAACCAATACTCAAAACTTAAAAAAAATATTTTTGAGTTTACAGATTTTTTAGTGAACGTTTTAAAAATTACCGATCTGGGTGCAAAGTTCGAAGCAAAGGCAACTTACCACGACTCATGCGCTGCCCTAAGAGAAATTAAAATAAAAGAAGAGCCACGTTTACTGTTATCAAAAGTAAGAGGTTTAGAGTTAATTGAAATGCCACACACAGAAGAGTGCTGCGGATTTGGTGGAACCTTTTCAATTAAAAACCCCGGCATTGCAAGCGGAATGGCTGATGATAAAATAAGGTTGCAAGGAAAATTGCATCGACATGAAAAAGAATATAGGAACACATATCGTAAA
>JACMLS010000095.1 GCA_014379485.1 Bacteroidia bacterium
AAAAATGACCTTTTGCGTTAACTGTTTCAATTGCTTCAAACAACCTTTCAATACTACAACCTTTCGGCAAATAAGCCCTCGCACCTTTTGTAATAAAATCAGACATTAAAGCCATCTCCTCGTACATACTGAGAATTATTACTTTGATGGCCGGAAAACGTTTACTTATTACATCCAATGCCTCCTGGCCGTTCATTACCGGCATTTCAATATCAAGTAAAACAATATCCGGTTCAACCTGTTTTAAAAGTTCAAGCAATTTTTTACCGTTTTCTGCTTCTCCAATTACTTCTATGTTCGGATTCTCTTTAAGAAGAGAGATCAATGCCTTACGGACCAGTTCCTGATCTTCGGCAAGAATAAGTTTTATTCTTGAGTTTTCTGTTTTTTTCATACCACCTATGAATTATAGCAGATTTAACTATGTGATTACAGAGGTAAATATAACGAGATTTTAATTGCGGCATTTTTTTCAGCTAAGATTTGGATAGTAATTATAAATTGGTTTATATTAGCGACCGTAAACCACCCACCCATTTTCCAAATTAAAAAAAGGAAAATGAGGTGGGTATTTTTATTGTTGAAAATGGAAACTCGCAAACAAAATATGCTAGGCAATATCAAGCCCAATTTCAAAACTTCTTCTCGGATTCTGGTCGTTGTATTATGTGCCTGCCTCGGCTTCTACAAAAATAGGTCCGCCTTTCAAGACGGGCTAAATGGTATGAAGGTACGCACAAGGTAGTTAAGCCTTGATGAAGATAAAATTATCGGAATATTTTAGGAGTATATTTTATCGGATTGAAATTAAAGGAGAAAACAATTTAACCGATGTTCATGTTAAAGGGCATCAATACTAAAGCAACAAATTAAGATAAAAAAAATAGTACTGGAGGAGATCGTGCTGAAATCAGTATGCAGGTATGAAAAAATTCAAATATACTGACACTTGGTTTATTCTTGTTCCGCGTGATGAAGAATGGTTAAGAGATTGGCTGAAAATAGAACACAATAATGGATATGAATTTTTAAAACCGAAAAGAAAATACCTTGATGTTTTTCCAGGTAAGACAGATTACAGCGCCGTGGTTCAGATTATAAACCTGGGTGCAGATAAAGGACGGACAAAAGCAAGAGAGTTATCCGGTTTACTTAAAGGCATTGTTTATCTGGTAGAAATAAATGATTTATCTGATGAAGGGGTTAGATATTTTGAAAATGAGAAAGAAATAAAAGTAGAAATTGTTTCTGATGTGTTTGATTTTGCAGAAGAAATACTTGGAGAACCTATCTGGAATGCGCCAACTGGAGAAGAACAAGATCTATCGAGAGGGGTTGTGGTTATTGAAAATTCGCTACTCACAGAAATTGAAAAAGATTTAATGCCTCTTTTGGAAATAAACCCGGACATTTTACTTGAAGAAACGCCTGGTGAATTATCAGAAATGAAAAATTATTGTGACAATAAAAGCTATAGCAGCCTCCTTTTTCACCTCACAATTCGTCTGCCGATAAAAATTTTCCGCTGTTGCAGAAATTAAAATAAGCCTGGTAGAGCATAGGTTCGGCTTCGTGCAATTTTTTTCTGAACTCAACGCGTTCGGCAACATTGTTTTCGTTGCGTGCTTTTTCTGCCATCAAAATAAGGTAGCAGGCAGTTGCCACTCTTTTCTGTTCAGGTGGAGAACTGTAAATATATTGAGTAGACAAACTGAGTGGCATGTTTTCTCCATACAGCCAGGCCCATGCAGCCGCCAATTCAGGGCCATAGTTATGGATAATGCCGGAAATTTTTTTATTCTTAAGTTTTTCTAATGAAATTTCTTTTGCGTTAATTAGCATTGCCAGCATGTAGTTATGATTGGCCTCAGTAATTTTAGTTTGTTCATACTGCATGTCCGCTAAACGGGCCAGCTGGCAAGCGTCGTTTTTGTGCTGATTTATATAATGCAATAAAAGGTTTTCGGCCATTTCATATAAATGATGTTGGGCATATAAATCTGCAAGGCTCAGCGATTCTTTAATAAAAAACACTTGCGCATTTTCCGCCAGAGCAATCAATTTTTTTTGCAGAGACGTTTTTAAGAGCAAGGGGCCCCATTCGCGATCGAAAGGAGCCTTTTGCAATTCGTCATACAAAAATGCAGGCGCCTCTTTAGCTTCTTTGTTTTTCAGTTCTTCAAAAACTACCAGCCAATATCTTCTGGTCTCGAGCAAGGCTTTTGCTTCTTCATTCGCATTATCCTGTTCAAGCAGCTCATTCAAAATCATCTCGCACGAGACAAAATCAAAGGCAGCCAGTTGTTGCCACGCATCCGCTATCTTATCTGTATTCCACGAAAAAATATTTAATTGATTGCTCATTTAATATGTACGCTCTTAAGATAGTTTTTTCAGAGTGAAATTACGGCAAAGGTAAGGAAAATCAGGAGTTGTGAAGTGGGCTGAAAATCTTAAATATACATGAGAATATACACTCACACCCTCACCCCAACAACCGTAACATCATCTACCTGCTCTAAATCGCCAACCCAGTTTTTAAACGTAAGCTCAAGCAACTCTTTTTGTTCCTGCATAGGAAGGTGAGCATTGTTTTGCAATAATTCCTTCAGGTTTTTACTCATGAACTTTTTTCCCTTTTCTCCGCCGAACTGATCGGGGTAACCATCGGTAATTGCGTAAATGATATCGCCTTTTTGCAAATCAAAAATTTGCCGGGTAAAAGGTGTTTGGTCTTTATCGTGTTTACCAACGGGCATTTTATCTGGTTTTATTTCTATGAGCTGAGTGCCACGCACAATCCAAACCGGATTATTGGCAGCCGCAATCACTAATTTTTTAGTTACAAAATCAAACACGAGTAAACTTGCGTCCATACCATCCTTACCACCCTGTTCGCTACCGTCTTTTTTCAAACGTTCAATAATTGTTTTGCGTGTGGCGTTTAAAATTTCATTGGGTTCATAATGATATTC
>JACMLS010000978.1 GCA_014379485.1 Bacteroidia bacterium
AAATAAATTCCGTTTGATAAAGCAGAAAGATCAAGCGTTTTGTTTGTAGCTGACTCATTTATTTTTTCGCGGTACACTTCTGTGCCCAATATATTTACAACCTGTATACTGTTTGCTTTTTTAAAGGTAATAGTAAGTTCGCTCTCAAAAGGATTCGGAAAAACATTTAGTGAAGCGGAAGCAAAGTTTTCATTTACGCCGGTTGTTTCGCCGAAATAATTATCAGTCCAGATACAATTGTTTACTGCGTTAAGGGCAGCAACAGAAGAATTCACTCTCCAGTCATGTTCTTTTGGTGTATCGAAAAAAATGATCGCATCAATTTTACTGAAATAAGTTTTGAGGTCTCCGCTCATCTGGCAGATCCAGTCTGCTTTTGTCTGAGAACTTACATCTTCACTCACATATCTTTCTCTGCAGGCAAGCTCGCAGAGGTAAAAAGGCTTATTGGGAAAATATTTTGTAAGCGTATAATAACTCTCAGATAAGAGATAACGAAAAGATTTCCAATCAGGCACCGGAAGGTTGGGGTGATTATAAATATCTGTTGCAACAATGTCTACATAATTGTCTCCGGGATACGCATTCACAATCCAATTATATGCAAGATAGGGTTCGGAATCTGAATTAACACACCACATCCAAAGTACTTTGGTTGCGCCCCGCATATTAAACCGGTCTACTACATACCTGTATGCGTTTATAAATGTTGTAGTATCCTGATTGTTTTCTGTAATAGACCACGAATACCAGAAACCATCAAACTCATGAAAAATGCGCAGAATAATTGTGTCGTTATATGATTTTATTTTATCTGCAAAAGAATCTATATACGCATCAAAAGTACCATTGAGAATTTTGTCAAGGCGCGGCTGTAACGGGTCAAGTCTGCTGTATTGGGCATACATCATTTCCCAGGTCAATACCGGCCTATAGCCATTATTCAGCAAGTTCTGCACCTCTGCACCCGGAAAATTTACCGGCACAGTTCCGGTTGCTGAGTATTGCATAAACCAGTTTACATACTTTATTTTTTTTCCGTTGGTAAATTTATTTTCAATTACAGCAGGGGCAGAATCCGGACTTGTGCCAGTAAAAGCGCCCAATTCGCAATTAACTCCGTCTCCGGGCGGCAGATCAAGAATGGTATTGCCGGAAGGTAAATTTCCTTGCGAAAAAGAGATCATATCCAGGTAATACGTTTCTGATGTAACTGTGGTTGATGTCTGATCAAAAGCAATTCTCACAACAAAAAGTTTTCCTTCATTAGCACCAAAGCCCACATCAAAAATTCCGTTGCCACCTGTATTACGATCTTTAAAATCGCTTAACGGAAGCGAAACCAATTGCCAGCCTGCAGAACTGCTTAACTGAACTGTATCTATCCACGAGTCGTCTGCAGAAGACTGATAAAAATTATCGTTATCATCATCTTCTGTAATAATTACACGCACCTGTACATTGGCAGCGTTTGATAATGGGCTATAGAAATAAAAATTTATACGATCCTGCAAAACACTCAGCTGAAAAAATTTGTCCATTCCTTTTCCAAATTCTCCGGTTCCGTTTATCCAGTTAAGGTTTGCTTTTAAAACGCGGTCGCCCAATACATCACTGGCTGGTAAAGGATTTGCAGTAATTTCATAACTGAGGTCACCTATCTGAAAATCTCCGTCTGGTAAATTTGTTGCGCCTATGTCAAGCCCGTCAAAATCATAGATCACAAATTTCAGAAGCGAAGCTGTTTGCGAAAAAATGGAATTGAACATTACTAAGCAAAAGAAAAGTAGTCGTATTTTTTTCATTGAGAAAAGAAGATCCAGAAAGTTTTGATGCGGTTATTTTTATTTGAGAAAAATGAAGTATAAAACTCTGTGCCATTTTTGTTCCAATAGTTAAGTTGCTGGGCAGGTGCCTGTGCCGGATTTTTTTACTGTAATTTTTGCCAGGATTTTCCTCAAAGTGTAGAGTTTTTTACTTTTTTTTGTCATTTCAAAAAAGGTTGTAATTTAGTTTCTGAACCACCCATCCCGTCATCAGGATTTTTCCGGATGACCAATATGAGGCAGCAGGAATTGAAGTTTCCAATGATGTGTCCGATTGCGACGTGCTTTTTGGCGTCAAGGAAGTGCCGATCGATGCGCTCATTCCAGACAAAAAATATTTTTTCTTTTCCCACACCATCAAGAAACAGCCACACAACCGCAAATTGATGCAGGCCATCCTGGAGAAAAAAATCGATTTATACGACCATGAGACAATCGTCGACAACGAATTCAGGCGGTTGATCGGTTTCGGGCGCTACGCTGGAATTGTAGGCGCATACAACGGCATCCGTGCTTTCGGCATCAAGTTCGAATT
>JACMLS010000979.1 GCA_014379485.1 Bacteroidia bacterium
AATGCGGATCAGAACCGTAAGGTTGAGAGGCCAGATCTCTCAGGGAATTTGTTTTCCTTTAAGCATTTTACCTGAAGGAACTTTGATCGAAGAAAATGTAGATGTGACAGAAATTTTGGGAATTGAAAAATTCGAAGCGCCTGTACCTGCAAACCTTGGTGGTGTAGCCAAGGGCATGTTTCCCGGATTTATTCCTAAGACAGACGAAACACGCGTACAGGTTTTGCAAGACGTTCTTGATTTTTACTCAGGCGAAATTTGCTATGTTACCGAAAAACTTGACGGAAGTTCTTCGACCATTTATTTACGCGATGAAGTGTTTGGTGTTTGTTCACGCAACCTTGATCTTGTTGACGATGGCGAAAACAGCATGTGGAAATTTGTAAAAGAAAATAACCTTGAAGAAAAATTAAGAAGCTTTGGTAAAAACATTGCTTTGCAAGGCGAAATTATTGGCGAAGGAATTCAAAAAAACAAATACAAACTAAGGGGTCAGAGCATCCACTTCTTTAACGTGTTTGATATTGATAAATTCGAATATTTTTCTTTTGAAGAGTTCTGCAAAACAATTTCAGGTTTCGGACTTCAAATTGTTCCTGTACTTGAAGAGAATTTTATACTGACCAACTCCATTTCTTCGCTGATCGAAAAATCAAAAATGAGATCTACGCTGAATAAAGATACATGGGCAGAAGGAATTGTAATTCGTCCTTTGAAAGAAAACTTCGACAAGAAAATAATGAAAGGAAGAGTTTCTTTTAAAGCGATCAATCCTGAATTTTTAATTAAGCACGGTGAATGAGGAACACTGATGGCACTGATTGAACAGATCAACGCAGATTTAATTTTTTTATCTTTGCAAATCAGTCTGATCTGTGTTATCAGTGTTCCCTTCTTTTGTAGTATTTTTGCTAACAGAAATCAACAGATGTCAGTAAAAAAAGAAATCAATTCAAAAGAGCAGATCGAAATTCTCATCAGGCATTTCTATTCAAAATTATTGAAAGATGAAATGATCTCAAAGCATTTTGTTACTCTTGACCTGGAGCATCACATACCAAAAGTTGTTGCTTTCTGGGCTTTTGTGTTACTGGACGAAGCAGGCTATAACACAAACGTATTTGAAAAACACTTGCATTTGAATCTGGATATGGAACAAACAAAACGCTGGCTAAAACTTTTTACCGAAAGCATTGATGAATTGTTTACAGGAGAAAAAGCTGAACTCGCAAAGCAGAGAGCAGAATCTATCGCTTATATTTTCGGAAGTAAATTTGAAGAAATAAAAAAGAGGAACACGGATTGAACTGATTTACACTTATTGGTTTTTGTCAGCAAGCAAATCAAACGCGCGTTACAGAAGATTTTTCATCGCATCAGAAATTTCGGGAAACTGAAAAGAATAACCCTCTTTCTGAATTTTTTCGGTGCTTACTTTACTTCCCTGCAAAAACATTCCGGCCATTTCGCCAAACATAATTTTTAAAACAAAGGCCGGCACAGCGGGCGCCCACAGTTTTTTATTCAGCTGTTTTGCAATTGCGCCTGTAAGTTCTGCGTTCGATTGAAATTGAGGCGCGCTCGCATTAAAAATTCCTTTCATACTTTCATCTTCGATAGCCTTCAAAAAAATTCCGCAAATATCTTTTTCGTGTATCCACGGCACAATTTGCTTTCCGTTTCCCAAAGCAGAACCAATTCCTTTTTTTACAGGACCTGCCATTTTTACCAATGCCCCTCCTCTGCCAGAAAGTACAACTCCAACCCTAATAATTACAGTTCTGACTCCTGTACTGATAATCCCATTATAAGATTCTTCCCACAAACGACAGCAGGTTCCCAAAAAATCTGAAGCAGCCGGATCTGCTTCTGTATAAATTTTTTCAGAAGAAACTGCACCGTAAAATCCCACAGCAGATGCTCCGATAAATGAAGAAAGTTTAATTTTATTTTTTTCAATAACATTAAAAAGCAATTCAGAACTTTTTACCCTGCTGTCAATAATTTCTTTTTTCCTTTTTTCTGACCAACGCGCATCTGCAATTCCCATTCCTGCAAGGTGAACTATCGAGTCAATGTTTTCAAAAGCCCGTTCATCCAATTTCCCTTCCTCAACATTCCATTTATAGGTTTTCACTTTTCCTGAAAGATTTTCTTTCCGGCCTAAATGAAGCACTTCGTATCCTTTACTCTGCAACAAAGGTGTAAGACCCTGGCCAATTAAACCACTTCCGCCGGTTATTAAAATTCTTTTCATGTGTATATTATTTGTTTTTAAAAGGTCACATGGAATACGCCATATTCATGTTCCGTTTGTACGCTTAGGTATATGGCTATTTCATAAGCTCTTTAAAAATAATCTGTGAAATCAGTGTATTCTGTGGCTAAAATAAACCATTTCCCGTACATTTGCTTATCAAACACTATGGAAAATTTAAAATTCGATAAACATGTCTTCATTTGCGTAAACCAACGGGCAGAGGGCGAAAAAAGAAGTTGCGGCGAAGGTCACGGAATGGCTTTGGTAACAGCGTTTAAAAAAACTATTAAGGATAAAAATCTTAACATAAAAGTCCGTGCTCAACGAGCAGGCTGCCTTGATGTTTGTCATTTTGGACCCACATTAGTTGTCTATCCTGAAGGGATTTTTTACGTTGGAGTTGAATTAAAAGACGTTGAAGAAATTGTAGAATCTCATATTAAAAATGATATTCCGGTTGAACGTCTTCGCTTAAAAAAAGAACATTATTAATGAGCGAAGAATTTTCTATAGAAAAATTTAAAACAGATCAGATGGTTTTAATGAAAACCCTGGCTCAGATTGAAAAAGATTTTGACTTTATTGGAATAGAAATAAAATTTAAAGCGCAGGATACTCTTTCGCTTGAAGGTATTGCGGAAAAATTAAGGCCTGAAATTGCAGCTCTGATGCAAAAAAATTATCAGGGATTTTTGAATCTGCTTTACCGGATAGATTTGAATGAAACAAGATTAAAAAGAGAAATTGCAAACAATAAAGATACTGCTGTTGAGCAAATTATTTGTGAACTGATAATAAAAAGAGAATTACAGAAGGTGGTGATACGGTCATACTTCTCCCGATAGCTATCGGGACCGCTCAGTATGACAAGGGGAAGGATTGACTTCATACTTCGACTCCGCTCAGTATGACAAAGACATACTTCGGCTCCGCTCAGTATGACAAAGAGAAGGATTAAGGTCATGCTTCGACGGGCTCAGTATGACAGAAGAAAAAAATTAAAAATGGAAATTAAGATTCGTAAGGGAGAGGAAAAAGATATTGCACGGGCGCTTGAACTGGTGCGTGAACTTGCACATTACGAAAAATGCCCTGATGAAGTGGAAGTTACTACTGAAGAAATGAGCAACTGGGGTTTTGGTGCCCACAAAGTTTTTGATTTTTTTGTGGGAGAAGCAAATGGAAAAATTGAAGGGATCGCTTTGTACTATTACAAATATTCTACCTGGAAAGGGAAATGTATCTTTTTAGAAGATATTATTGTAACAGAAAAAATGCGTGGAAAAGGAATCGGGAAATTATTATTTGAAGAAATTCTTAAAGTTGCCACAGAAGAAAAAGTGCGCAGGCTTGAGTGGCAGGTATTAGACTGGAACAAACCCGCCATAAATTTTTACGAAAAGTACAAAGCAAATTTTGATGGAGAGTGGATCAATTGCAAATTGACCAATAAGGATTTGAATTCTATTTAGAGTATTATTGTATGAGTAAAGATTCCGGCACCTTATTAAAAAATCCTCTTTCGCTTTTTCTCTTTATCTCATTAGGGCTGTTTTACTTTGTTGTTGCCATTTTTTCAAGCGGTACCGGAGATGCAGGAGATAGTGTAAATCATTTTCTGTTTTCAAAATACGCTTTTCAACACCCGGTTTTATTTCTTGACCTTTGGAATAAACCGGTATTTACACTGCTCACCTCGCCTTTTGCGCAATTTGGTATTTCAGGGGTGAAAATTTTTAATGCATTGTGCGGATGTTTCAGCGCGTTTTTGCTTTATAAAATTTCCTTTCACTATTCGCAAAAAAATAATTTCATTGTGTTTATTATTTTTGCTGCTTCTGCATTTTATTTTGCTGTTCTTAATTCTGCACTTACAGAACCGCTTTTCAATCTTGCCTTAATCGCCTGCATTTATTTTTACCTTAAGGAAAAATATGCTGCAAGTGCATTTCTCATTTCATTTCTTCCATTCATCAGACAGGAAGGTTATCCTATTCTGCTTTTCTTTTTATTTTTCTATTTATTCAATAGGAAATTTAAAGATTCGATGATGTTGATTACAGGGCATGCCCTTATCACAATTGCCGGAATTTTTCATCATCATAAATTTTTATGGGTATTTTCAAATAACGCAAATGCATCTTATGGCCATTACGGGCATGGGGGCTGGTTCGACTATTTCCATAAGCTTGCATATATTTTGGGAAAACCTGCGTATTTATTTCTTGTCATTGGCTTGCTGATTCTGGTACTTCAATTTTTTAAAAATGAAAGCAAATTCAAATTTCTTTTTTCCGGAAAAAACTTACCTGCATACCTGTTCCTTCTTATCCTTTTGTCTCACGCAGTATTCTGGCGCTTCGGCTTGTTTAAATCAATGGGCATGGAACGTAATATGATCACGGTTTTTGGCTGCGCTGTTCTGATCTCTTTTACAGGAATAAATTTTATCTTTGAAAAGATAAACAATGTAATTATTATGCGCGTTGTGGCAACTTTAGCTTCAATTGTTCTTATTGCCTATCCTTTTTACCCGGACTCAAAAAAAGTTCAGATTCCTGCAGATTTTAAATTGCAATATGAACAGGAATTAACTGCAGAAGCGGCAATACAAATAAGGCCTTTTCTTGCCACGCATAAATTTTACTGCGGACTTCCTTACGCCTATTACTTATTAAAACGAGATCCGTTTGACAGTACAAATAACCCTGGCATTTACAAATTCTATCCGCGCAAAAACCAGGGCGAAAAATGTGTTGTGATCTGGGACAACTGGCTTTCGGTAGTTGAATACGGTGTTGGACTGAATGAACTTGAGAATGATACTACCCTGACAAAAATATTTTTTAAGGGAAATGAAAAACACCAGGTTGCAGTCTTTGCTTCGAACTTAAAAACGCGCGCAAGGTGATTGAGATTTTTTTTATTACTAATTTTAATGAGGATAGAAATTTATGAAAGTTTTTAAATTCGGAGGAGCATCGGTAAAAGATGCGGGTGCAGTAAAGAATGTTGCTGCCATTTTAAATAAATTTCCAACAGAACAACTGATCGTAGTTATTTCTGCAATGGGCAAAACAACCAATGCACTTGAAAAACTGACCGATGCATTTTTCTACAAAAAGGGAGATGCCGAAACTATTCTTGCAGAAATAAAAGAATATCATTTTAAGATAATGGATGGGTTGTTTGAGAACAGAAACCATGCTGCCTATACAGAAATTGAAAATGCATTTGTGGAATTGCATTGGGCCATTGAAGACGAACCAGCGCATACGTACAACCATGAATACGACCAGATAGTAAGTATTGGCGAGATCGTTTCAACAAAAATAATTTCTGCTTACTTAAATTCTGCCGGAGTAAAAAACACCTGGATGGATGCCCGCGGATTAATTCAAACCGACAACACTTACCGCGATGCAAAAGTTGATTTTGAACTGACAGAAAATTGCGTTAAAAACGAATTACTTTCAAAGTTTAAAGAAAGTGAAAACGGAATTATTATTACACAGGGATTCATTGGCGGCACTTCAGAAAATTTTACTACTACGTTGGGGCGTGAAGGCTCTGATTATACAGCTGCAATTCTTGCCTATTGCAGTAATGCAGAAAGTGTAACCATCTGGAAAGATGTTCCGGGAGTTTTAAACGCAGACCCTAAGTGGTTTGACAATACGGTGAAACTGAACGAACTTACTTACCAGGACGCAATTGAACTTACGTATTACGGAGCCACAGTAATTCATCCAAAAACAATTAAGCCTTTACAAAATAAAAACATTCCCCTTTTTGTGAAATCGTTCTTAGATCCTAAAGAGGAAGGGACGGTTATCCATGAATCTGATCAGCGATTAAATGTGGCGAGTTATATTTTTAAGGTCGATCAAATTTTGATTTCTATTCAGCCAAAAGATTTTAGTTTTATTGCCGAAGATAATTTGAGTTTTATTTTTTCTATTCTTTCAAAGCATGGTGTGAAAGTAAACATGATGCAAAATTCGGCCATCAGTTTTAGCATTTGCGTGGATAATGATGAGTACAAGATCACCTCTATTATTGATGAATTAAAAGATCAATTCAAAGTTTTGTATAACACCAATGTGGAGTTGATGACGGTGAGAAATTATGATGCAGATATCGTGAATAAGCTTGCGCAAAACAAGATCATTTTAATGGAGCAGCGAAGCCGAAATACTCACCAGCTCATAATTAAATCGGAATAAAGACTAAATCGGTCTAAATTAGC
>JACMLS010000980.1 GCA_014379485.1 Bacteroidia bacterium
AATAGCCAGAAAAGAAAAAATTGAAGCGGCCGCAAAAGCCTGGGCGCGCAAGAAAGAAAAAGAAATTGTTTACCTCGGAGAAAATGTTTCTGCCGGATTAAATAATTTACAGGATTCTGATGCAGAGCGCTTGAAAAAAAACAATCTTACTGACATTGCTTCTGCCGAACAACTTGCTGCCTTGATGAAAATTGAAATGGGGCAATTGCGTTTTCTTTCTTATCACCGCGCCGTGAGCAGGGTAAGTCATTACAAAAAATTTACTATTCCCAAAAAAACCGGTGGAGTTAGAACTATTTCTGCTCCCATGCCAAAATTAAAAACTGCACAACATTGGATCTTAGAGAACATCCTGGATAAAATTCTTTTACATGATGCCGCGCATGGCTTTGTAAATAAAAAATCTATTGTTACAAATGCCACACCTCATTTAAAATCGGAAGTGGTAATTAATATTGACCTGAAAGATTTTTTTCCTTCTGTACATTATCCGAGAGTAAAAGGAATGTTCCGTAAGTTAGGATACAACGAAGCGATCTCCACAATTTTTTCTTTGATCTGTACAGAAGCAGAGCAAGATGAAGTGGAAATTGACGGAGTAAAATATTATGTGAAAGATGGAAACAGAAAACTTCCGCAAGGCGCGCCCACAAGTCCGGCCATCACGAACATTATTTGCAGGAAAATGGATGCGCGTTTTACCGGACTGTCAAAAAAATATGGATTTGCTTACACGAGATATGCAGATGATCTTACCTTTTCCGCTTCCGGCGATGCACTTCTGAAACTCAAACAATTTATTGCACTCGTAAAAAAAGTAATCAGCTCAGAACGATTCACTTTGCATCCCGATAAATTTAAGGTAATGCGTAAAGGGGCGCGTAAAGAAGTAACCGGAATTGTTGTCAACGAAAAACCTGCAATAGAGAAAAAGAAATTAAAAAAATTCAGGGCGCTATTATTTCAGATAGAAAAAGAAGGAAGCATTGCAGGAAAAAAATGGGGCAACAGCAAAAATTTACTGGCAGCAATAAAAGGCTATTCGAATTTTATAAATATGGTGGATCCTGTAAAAGGAAAATCACTGATTGATCGTGCAAACAAAATTCTTGAGCAACATAAATTCGCGCATGTTATAGTACACAAAGCCAAACCAAAAGTAGAACCGGTAGTAATTCAAAAAACAACATCTACCGTTTCTCAAAGTCAATACGTTTCAACTACTACAGCAGCCACACAACAAGTTGCACCTGAAAAAACAGACAGTAAAAAACCCTGGTGGAAATTCTGGAGTTGAGTTTTCAGTCGTTTCCTGCTTAATCAGAAAAATAAAATATTCTCTGTGCGCCTCTGTGCTTCCGCTGTGTTTACTCTGTGTTTAAAAAAAGCATCTATTTGTCAGAATAATTCTCCAGGTTCTTCTTCAACCTTGCTGCCAATCTTCCCACCAATCTTTTCGGACCAATCACTTTCAGCTTCTCACCAAAACCAAGAATTTCCCTTTCCAATTCAAAATTCCAGACAACATTTATACTAAAGATCATTCCGTCTTCTTCCTCCTTAAGAACTTTTTGCGAAGAGTGAATTGGTTTTGTAATGATGTAAGGCGCGTTTTCCCAATCAATTTTCATAATGATCATGATTGGATTCTGTCCCACATTTTTTGAAACACCAATTACATCATCAAAAAAAGTTTCAATATCCAGTTTATCAGTCTTCACATATTTTTCTGAGATCTCTTTTACCGTATCAATCCTGTCCAATGCAAGAATCGTAACGTTTTGCCCTTTCTTGTTCATACAAAGTAAAAACCAGCGGTTACGATATTCTTTCAGTAAATACGGATACATGATCATTACAACAGGTTGCCTGGCTTTAAAAGACTGGTAGCTGATCTCTAATGTTTTCTTGTTGATTATCGCTTTATGCAAAGGATCAATGAACTCCAACCCTTTCAGCAATTCATTTTTTTCAAAATCAATATATGATCTTCCTTTATGCTTACTGCTGTAAATT
>JACMLS010000096.1 GCA_014379485.1 Bacteroidia bacterium
AGAAGCCCGCGACAAATTATACGAGCTGGGCTTGTGGACCGATGCGGTTGAGGACATCATTTCAACGCTTATTTCTGAAAATTATATTAATGAAGAACGTTTTGCAAAAGCTTACGCAGGAGGTAAATTCCGAATAAAAAAATGGGGGCGCTTAAAAATTAAAATGGGGTTGAAACAAAAACGAATCTCTGACTACTCCATTAAAATGGGAATGAAAGAAATCAAAGAAGAGTTATACCTTGAAAACCTCACAAAAATTTTAGAAAGCAAAAATAAAACTTTGCGATCTGAAAAGAACGCAATCGCAAAAAAGTATAAACTTGTAAAATTTGCACAAAGTAAGGGGTACGAAACAGACCTTGTACTAGAGGTACTTAAGTCTTTAGAGTAACTCTTTTGTAAAAACAAAAAGCCCTCCGAAGAGAGCTCTGTTGTTTGTTTTACACCTAAAATTCATTGGCAGAAAATAACGACTAAAACCTACGTTTATTCTGCCGGATGAGAGTTGTAAACCATAATATTGTACACAAATGGTTTCAGTTTTTTAATCTGCTCCGTGCGTTTTAGTTTTTTAATGTTGTTGTGTCCGTTAACAAGAATTTCATCTTTCAGTTTTTTATCCGGAATGTTTTTGATCATCTCGGCAATGTAACGTGCTTTTACCGCATAAGAAACGCCTTGTGCACCGTTATTCCTTCCTGAAATTATTCCTACTAAATTTCCTTGTTCGTCCATTACAGGGCTTCCGGAATTTCCCGGGTTTATAAGTAAGGATAACTGATACTTTGCGGTATCGCCGTTTAAACCACTCACAGCGCTCACGTTTCCTTCTGCATACACAACAGTTTCTCTCGGGTAACCAAGCGCAAATATTTTCTCTCCCAATTCAAGGTCTCCGCCTCTGAAAGAGATTGGAACATCTTTCATATTAATATCAGCAGCATTTTTTATTTTGTAAATAGCCACATCTAATTTTGCATCTTCCCAAACACGTTCTGCAGAAACATAATCCAGCTCATCGTTCTGTATCATTACAGAGTCTGCATTTTTTACAACGTGCATGCTGGTTAAAAAATATCCTTTGCTGCTTATTGCAAAACCTGTGGCTTCAAATGTAGCCGGTAAAATTTCTCTTTTAGGTTTATTGGAACCTACTTTTAAACCTGCCTCAAAAGCAATAAGTGAGTTCTCAACGTCTCTTCCAAGCTCTTCGTAAACAGATTTTTTTGCGAAATAAGTATTTTTAAAGATCAGGCTTCCGGTTAAAAATACAATAAGAGAAACAGAAGCGGCCACCGCAGCAATTTTAAAGTAATTATGTTTAGGTGCAATAGAAACCACGTTTGCATTACCAAATGCTTCGGTATGTATGCTTTCCATTTTTTTCTTCAGATCGCTTTTTGCTGTGGCGTATGAAAGCGACTCAACAAATAATTGGTGGGCAAGAAATTCTTTTTCAAATTCTGCATCGTTCTTTAAACGTTGTTCAAAATCCAACTTCTCAGAAGCATTCAGTCTTTCAAACAAATACTCATCAAATAAATCTACATTTCTCATCTTAAATTTTTTACTTTTCAAAAATTAATTCAAATTATCCTGCTTTATTATCTGCATCAAAAAACATTTTCTTTAAT
>JACMLS010000981.1 GCA_014379485.1 Bacteroidia bacterium
GTTTTATAAACGTATCGGAACTGCCAAAAAGTAATTGCGGATAAAACCCAAATGAAAATTTATAAAATTCCATTTTGCGGTGGTGATTGCGTTGCTCAGTTGTCATTGCTGAAAAATTCACATTGCTTTTCTGAACCGGTGCTGCGCTTTTTGCAGGTGAGGCAGATTTCTTTTTTAGAAAGTCAAAAAGGCCCATAAGATTTGTTTAAAGCTAAACTATAAAATTAATTCTGTTCAACAAGGTTTCCCCCGCACTCAATTCTGATAAAATCACTCTCCTTTACATAATTCAGTTTCAGGCACGACCTGAAAATCTCTGATAAAGGATCTATGCTATACTCGTTAAAACAACCGCTGTTAATGTTGTAAATATAATTGGAGTAACGTAAAATATAAGTAGGGCCCTTGTGCTTCATTGCAGCATCTCCGCCGCGCTTCATCTCTTCCATTATTTTATTGAAAGCCTCCGTTGCCAAAACGCTATCCTTATAATAATTCGCTTCAAACATAAACCAGCCGTAATGCAAACCTGTGGGAGAATCAGGATCTATATCCTGAATATGATAATGTCTCACCGTATCATTCTGAACATAAATAACTGTTTTTGCTTTATCCTCCGGAAATTTTTTAAGAAAACTTTTTTCTTCGCGGCTGCCTTTTTGATTGTCTACTGAGGAGGGGCCGCAAGCTGCAAAGAAAAAAACAATAACTGCTACGAAAATTATTTTTACTGAGTCCAGCATTATTTATTCCTTAATAATTTTTTTCACCCCTCTCTTTCCGTTACCACTCACTTCAAGAAAATAAATTCCACTTCCCAGTTTAGAAACATCAATAGTAAAATTGCCGCCTGTATTCCTGGTTGAAAGAACCACACGCCCGCTCACATCATAAAGTTTACAACTAACAACTGCATCTGAATTTAATTTTACAGTGATAATATCTTTTGCAGGATTAGGGAAAACAAAAACTTCTTCGGCAATTTCCTTCCCATCAATTCCTGCCATTGGCATTGAACAGGTATAACTGATCGGATTAATTTCTATAGGCAAACCAGGCGTTAATGTTTGCCCGTTAAAAGCGCCATAACTCAAATCATAAAACGATGCTTTAAAAATATTTGTACCGCTTGGATTAGTGCCTTGCGTTGCAGGTCCGCTGCCGTTTGCTGTGCCTTTGTATTCCCACAACTTTGTTTTGTTGCTGTCTGTTTCAAAGATCTTTCCGTTCATTCCGTCTGTTACAATAAAATTTCCGTTGGGCATTATAAACGCGCCAGAAATGGCAACGTCATAAAAATTTGTGGGTACAGGATCTGTATAAGACCACTCGGCAGAATCAGGACCAAATGCCTGGACACCTGCAATTGTATAATTCCAGTTTGCATCTGTTGGAGGAATAATTACGTCTACGCTAGAATAATTTCCGGCGGGCCGATTGTTGCCGTTATTAAAAATACTGATTCTTCCTGCATTCGGAAATCCTTGCGGAATCCAACGCGGGCAATGCTCATAAAATAATTTTCTGTCGGCCAAAGTACCACGGCCGTACGCCTCCGGATTTCCCCAGCGATATAAAAGATCTCCACCCTTTCCGTAATTTCCTCCAGTATGCGAGGCCGCTTCTGCAGTTGTTGTGCTGTGATCAATAATATAGATCTCACACATTTGCCTCGAAGAAAAAACAATCTGATCATGAATGGAATCATAATCCAATCCGTTATTATGCAGCCAGTCTACAGATGCTGTTCCGTTCGTATAATTAAAATCAAATAATTCCGGATGCTCTGCAATTGTATCGTAACCAGGTTTTGTATTGTCAAAATACTGTACAAGATGGTCCCAGGCATCCCACGCCCACACAATGTTTGCACCATTTACCCAGACAGGCTGATACTCTACAATTTTTTCTGTCCAGAGATTTGCGCCAACTAAAGCCGGATCTCTGCA
>JACMLS010000097.1 GCA_014379485.1 Bacteroidia bacterium
AAACTTCTCATCAATCAGAAATTTTCTACTTCTGTTGGAAAGAATTTTATCAACCTCGATCTGCGTTCGCTTTCAAACGGAATGTATATTCTGAAAGTGAAAAATTCATCAGGAGAGAAAATGAAAAAAGTTAGTGTGGCTAAATAAAATTTTAGTTTGATAAATAGAAACCCTTTTTGAAATTATTTTCAGAAAGGGTTTTTTGTTAATTTTTAATTGTGATTTGACCGTTCGTTACATTTTCAGGCCCGTTGGTTACGTTGCCGTTTGCCCTCTGGTTTTTGTTTATTAAATTTCAGTTGAAGTTTAGAGCACAAAAAAAAATGTTTGCGTGTAACTTTACACTGAGTCAGATTGTTCTATCTATAAAGCAGGGTAAATGATTGCCCGTTTATATCTTAAATGCAACCACTTAAGAAACAAGGCAAGGTTGATGCTTTATTTTGAATTAAATTTAACCATAGCTTAAAATGAATTAACTAAATATACCATCTATGAAAAAATCTATACTCTTTAAGAAATTGTTTTTTGCCATAGCATTCATTTGTTTTATGAATGCCGCAAAATCGCAAAGCATTACTTATACAGTAACGCAGCAACCTTGCAACGCGGGTGGAATTCCGGATGGGAGTTTTACGTTTACTGTAAATGGGATGAGCCTTCCTATTACTCTTAATTTTGGTGATGCATCCGTCAATTGGTGGCAACCCTACCCGCAACCTGTTACACTCACTTCCTCTTATTCATACACAATTAATAATTGGGGAGGGGCCTATTACAGCATCTATGCCACGAACGGTTCTCAAAATGCAGGTGCCACGATCCTGTCTCCACCCTTTACATATACTAGTATTATCACAACACCTGCTGTTTGCCCGGCGGTTGCAACTACTTCTGTAACTATTTCCGGCGGTACTGCACCCTACGTTGTAAATTGGATGAACAATCTTATGACCAATGTAATTGCTACCGGAAATCCCGCTCCACTTCCTCCCGGAGGGACTTACAGGGTCAGCATCACAGACGCAGCCGGTTGTGTTTTCGGTGGTCAGTTTCAGCAAGACTCATTTTATGTGCAGAATAGTGGTGGAATAAGCGGCACAATAATTACAACTCCGGCCAATTGTACAAATGGAACTGCTTCCATTTCTCCAAGCGGCGGCATTCCTCCATATACATATCTCTGGTCTAACGGAGCTTCGGGTTCCTCAATTACTAATTTAGTCAGTAACAACTATAATGTTAAGGTTACTGATTCGCAGGGTTGTTATGATATTTTTTATGATTTCGTTCCACAGCCATATACCATAAACACCAATTATACATCTACCCCCTCAACCTGCAATCAACTAAACGGAAGTGCAATTGCCTTTGCAACAAATGGTATTGCGCCATATACTTATTTGTGGGGCAACGGCCAGACAGGACAAAATCTCACCAACGTGCAGAGTGGCTATTTTAGTTTTGTTACAACAGATGCAAACGGTTGTGTAGGCTGGGGCGGTGCCCAGGTTTACACTTCTACTCCAATTACAGTAACGTATTCTTCCACCGCTTCTCAATGCAATTTGTCTAATGGCACCACAACATTAAACATTACGGGGGGCACAGCGCCTTATTCAGTAGTATGGAATACTTTTCCTTCGCAAAGCGGAGTAACTGCCACCGGTCTTTTGCCGGGTAATTTTCCCTTTACTGTTACAGATGCTACTGGTTGTTTAAAAACAGGAAGCGCCACAGTTACGGGAACCTCAACGATTAGCGGAAGTATCGGTTTTACATCCACTTCTTGCGCCACCGCCAATGGTACCGCCCAGGTAATTGCAAGCGGTACAGCACCACCGCTAACTTATTTGTGGAGCACAGGTTCAACAACAACTTCTGTTTCCAATCTTGCCGGTGGTTCTTATAATTGCCAGGTGACAGACGCAAATGGTTGTATCCGGAATTTTTATGGCGGTGTTCAAATCATTTCCCCGGTTAACGCCGGACTAACTGTAACCGACGCTTCCTGTCTTTTTGCAAACGATGGATCTATTGTTTCTTCTCCTACCGGTGGAACAGCTCCGTATACTTATTCATGGGGCAGCAATACAATAAGTAATCTTGATACCGGAGATTATTATTGTCATGTAACAGACGCAAACGGATGCCAGGATTGGGCATATGCACATGTGGCTTACAATATTGCAAACACAAGTTGCTATTGCACAATTGAAGGGTATGCTTATGAAGATCTGAACACCAATTGCATAAAAGATCCGGGTGAGAACGGAATTAATCATGTAATGATAGGAAGTGGCCCAACCGGCTATACTTATACAGATGCAGCCGGCTATTATTCTATTAAAGTGCCCTCTGGTATTTATACCATTTCAGAAAACCCTTTGGGAATTGTAAACCTTGCACCTTGTCAGAATAATAACCAGGTGGTTAATGCAACGGCAAGCACAGGTTGTATTATTCCAATAGATTTTGGTAATGTGTTTACGCAGGTGCACGATGTAAAAATTCATACATTCAGTTGGACACTTCCCATTCCTGGCAATCCGTATCAGCAGTCTACAGTTATTTCCAATCAAGGTACCTTTCCTGAAAATAATATTCAACTTGGTTTCGCACATGACGGGCAACTTAATTTTCAGAACGCTTCAACATTCTCATATACTCAGCAAAACCCCGGAACTCTTCCGGATTGGTATAGTGTAACTTCCGGCTTCCCTGTTTTGGTTCCCGGTCAAACAGTGCTTAACAATAATATTTTCAATACACCAACAAACATTCCTATAGGAACAGGCGTTGTGATCAAAGATACCGTTGCTTACACCCCACCAATGTCTAACTGGCTCACAGAAAACTCTCCGTGGAATAATGTTGAGTATTATACCACAACTGTTGTGGGGCCTTACGATCCTAATTTTAAAGAAGTAAGCCCGAAAGGTTTGGGTGCCCAGGGTTATATAAGTTTTAACGATACAGTGCTTGATTATACAATACATTTTCAGAATGAAGGCACTGCAGCTGCGCAAAATGTTGTAGTAGCAGATACTTTAGATACTGATCTTGACTGGATGACTTTACAGCCGGGTTGGAGCAACCATGATTATGTTGCTACACTCAGCGCCACTGGTATTCTTAAATTTACTTTCAGCAATATTAATTTGCCACCTAAAGGCTCGAGCCCATTAGGCAGTATTGGAATTTTTGAATACAGTATTGAAGCAAAACCCGGACTTGCAAATCTTACTCAGATCAAAAACTCAGCAGATATTTATTTTGATTACAACGCTCCTGTAAAAACAAACACAACTGTAAACACATACGACAACGCTGTTGGAATTAACCACGAAGCCAAAAAAGAAAATGGTTTAAGTGTTTATCCAAACCCCGCCGGAGAAAACGTAATGCTTACTTTTGAGAATACTGAAAACGAAAACACTTTTGTAGAAGTGTACGACATTTCAGGAAAACTTCTCATCAATCAGAAATTTTCTACTTCTGTAGGAAAGAATTTCATCAACCTCGATCTGCGTTCACTTTCAAACGGATTGTATATTCTGAAAGTGAAAAACTCTTCAGGAGAGAAAACGAAAAAGGTGAGTGTAGCGAAATAGAATTTTAGTTTGATTTTAAAGATCCCGCAGGAAAAATAATTTCTGCGGGATTTTTTTGTTTTGCAGCCATTGATTATCAAATATAATATAATCTGTGCCTTCAATCTGCGGTAATCTGCGAAATCTGTGGCATTCTCTCGCATTCTTCGTAATTTCGCCAAATGAAGAAACGCGTTGTTGTTATTGGAGGTGGAGCAGCCGGATTTTTTTCGGCAATAAATCTTGCAGAAAAATGTCCGGAACTTGAAATCATTCTTCTCGAAAAAACGCAGAAATTACTTGCTAAAGTAAAAGTATCTGGCGGCGGCCGCTGCAACGTTACCCACGACTGTTTGGAATTTCATAAACTCGTAAAAAACTATCCGCGAGGAGAAAAAGAATTGAAAAATGTTTTTTCGCAATTTGCAGTAAAAGAAACTATAGAATGGTTTTATAGCAGGGGAGTGGAACTGAAAATTGAAGAGGATGGAAGAATGTTTCCGGTTACCAATTCTTCGCAGACAATTATTGATTGTTTGATGAAAGAAGTTGAAAAACGCGGAATTAAAATCTGGCTGGGGTGCGATGTAAAAAAGATTGCAAAAACAGAAACGGGTTTTGAACTTGAAACATCAGGAGAAACTATTGCAACAGATTTTGTAATTATTACCTGCGGAGGTTTTCCGAAATGGTCTTCGTATAATTTTATTGCTGCTACCGGACATAAAATTGTTGAACCATTACCCAGTTTGTTTACTATCAATCTCAATAAAGATCCTATAACAGAATTAATGGGCGTTTCTGTAAAAGAAGCAGAAGTTAAAATAGCCGGAGAAAAATTAAGTTACAAAGGCCCGGTTTTAATAACGCATTGGGGCTTTAGTGGTCCGGCAGTTTTAAAACTCTCTGCATTTGCAGCAAAAATTTTTCACGATAAAGAATATAAAGCAGACATACTAATCAATTGGGCCGGCGCAGATAATGAAGATGAGGTAAGAAATGAAATTCAGAAATGCATTTCAGAAAAAGCCTCTTCACTTCCTGTAAATACAAATATTTTTTATTTTCCGGCAAGGTTGTGGAATTATTTGCTTTTACGTTCTGAAATTGATCTTAAAAAAAGCTGGAGCGAACAAAACCGGAGAGCGCTTAACAAACTCATTAACAATTTGTTTTCTGATGTGTATTCAATGGATGGGAAAACAACTTTTAAAGAAGAGTTTGTAACCTGCGGAGGCATTTCTTTAGACGAGGTTAATATGAGAACAATGGAAAGTAAACTTGTACCCGGTTTATTTTTTGCCGGCGAAGTTTTAAATGTGGATGGGATTACCGGTGGATTTAACTTTCAGGCAGCCTGGAGTACGGCTTACGTGGTAGCTAAAACGATTTCAGAAAAACCCGGGGCCTGATTTTTTCCTTTCATCACACAGAATTTGTCTTTTGGCGTGCTTGCATTCTTTTAACATTGTAATAACAAGTTGTAATTAAAATATTCTTTACTTTTGAATTACTAAAACAAAAAAACAAACAACCCATGAAAAAATTATTCTTAGTATTAGCTTTAACCGGAATGGTAGGAGCAGTATCAGCAGCATCTGTAAAAGGAGTTGGCGACGATAAAAAGAAAACAGAAAAATCTGCTACCACAAAAAAAACATGTGAGAAAAAAGGTGGTTGCTGCAAAGGAGATGAAAAAACTGCATCTACTACAACAACCACAAAAGGCGGAACCTGCACAGAAAAAAAATCTGGTTCTTGCTGCAAAAAAGGTTCAGAAAAAACAGCGGCTGTTACAACTACACCGTCTCCAGAAGTAAAATAATTTTTGCTTTTAATTTTTAAAACCACTTTCCTTGATTGGGAAGTGGTTTTTTTTATTGTCATACTTCGGCTCCGCTCAGTATGACAATAAAAACTACAGTTGTTTTCGACAGAGCTTTAGTATGAGAATAAAAAACCTCTGGTTAT
>JACMLS010000982.1 GCA_014379485.1 Bacteroidia bacterium
GAACTACGCGGATAAAGATGCAAAAGATGTCTTCAATCTTTTTTCAGGTTCAAAAATTTATAACAGCATTCACAAATTACTTTTGGTTAACCAACAAGTCACAAGCACCCTTCACACAGACATTGAAAAATTAATTTCTACTGCTTCTAAAAACGATGTGGTCATTCTTTTTTATGCGGGTCATGGAATTTTGAACAAAGACATGGATTATTTTCTTTCTGCTTATGATGTGGACTTCATACATCCGGAAGCAAAAGGAATTGCTTATGAAAAAATAGAACGTGCTTTACAAAATTGCCGGGCCAGGCAAAAATTATTTTTTATCGATGCCTGTCACAGCGGAGACATTGAAAAAGAAAGTGCAAAGCAGGTTGCAGGAAACGTATCAGATACAAGCGGCAGTTTGGTTTTCAGAGCAGGAACAACGCAAACACATTTAAGTCAGAATGAGCTTAGTCTTTTACTTTCTAAAGAACTTTTTGCTTCTGCAGGAAATTCTTCGGGCACTTCTATAATAGGAGCCTCAATGGGAAGCCAGTATGCGCTGGAAAGCAATAAATGGAACAACGGGGTTTTTACCTACGCTTTGTTACTTGCCATTGATAAACGAAAGGCAGATTATAATCATGACAAAAAAATAATGCTTGATGAGTTACAATACTTTATAAATAAAAGCGTAGAAGAGCTTACAGACGGAAAACAAAAACCAACAACACGGACAGAGAATTTAATTGGTAATATAAGGATGCGATGAAAAAAATATTTTTACTCCTTATTATCTCTTTTGGTGCAAAGGCTCAATTTATACAATTCGGAGCCAACGCCGGATTTTTTGCAAAACAGAGTGTAATTTTCGATGGACCGGTTTCGCTGGATTCAAATGGAACTTACTACGATGTGCCTTTTGTATTAAGTGAAAAGCTTATCAAAATGAAAAAAGAAACAGCTCCCGCATTCGAGTCATACATAAACTACCGTTTTTCTCAAACAAGATATTTTGGTTTGAATTTCAGGTACGTTCAGCAAAAGAGCAACGCTGTCGGACAAGATACTTACGAAACAGATTACCCTGATGTAACTGTAAAAGCTCCTTCGCTGGGAGTTACTTACGGATACACAAAGAAAAAACTTTTCTACAATTTTTTTGCAGAAGGTGGCCTTGCAGTAACAAGATTGAAATTTAATTTTGCCTGGCCGCAAAACGACATTCATACTAAATACGAGAACTACCTGAATCAAAACAACACTTTTTTAATGGGCTTTGGAAGAGTGGGCTTTAAACTTGTTTTTCTTACACTTTCAACCAGGCTTGACATTAAGATTGGTGATATCAAAAACGTTTCAGGAATAAAAAACATTACTTACAGACCAACAATTAATGTGGGCATGGATTTTTGCTCGGCTTTTTTGGGAAAGAAAAGATTTAAAACAAAGAACACCAATACAACTTTAGACGAAGACGCGGTGTTTAAAGAAAATTTTGATTTCGGAAAACTTGAATTTGAATATGGAATTTGTTTTAATATTATAAACTACAGGTTAAAAGAATCAGGAATTCTCTCCTACCCTATTTCCTCTGCCAGCTACTCGCCTGTGCAAATTCAGTTGAAAGACAAATGGATCCACACCGGTGTTGGCTGGGTTTTCAATTTTAAATATGCTCCGTTTAAAATGAAAAGATTTATTGTGGGCGCTTTTCTTAATACAGGGCAGGCAGGCAACAAATCAACCATTGGCACTTATACTTCCAATACGATCAGTACTTCGGGCAATTCTGTTGTTACCAAAACCAAGAACCTGGAATTTAATACAAACACGTACAACGTAGGTTTTGGACCTGGCTACAGATTTAAAGTTACCTCCACTTCTTTCATTGATGCTTCACCTCTTTTTAACCTGGTGAGCATTGCCAGTTTTAAAGGCAGCGAAGAAATAAAAAGTTATTTTGACTGGAAAGCCGGATTTTCTAAAAGCGTGGGGCTCAATGTTTCTTATAAAAGCAAACACAACGGAATCTCACTAAAAATTTTACAAGGCACTTCAAGCATAGAAAAAAACGATCGCTTTAAAAATGGATTCTTCTTTTCAATTTTATTATTCAGAGATTATGGATTCTTATACTAAAAAAACAAGTGGCTTGCTGCTGCTCGTTCTTATTATTTTTTATTCCTGCAAAAAAACAGAATCGTCTGACAGGGATTATCTTGAATATACTTTTGATAAAGAGGGAAAAGATTTTTCTTTTAAGCAATCTAAAGTGGTCAACACCACTCCACCACAAACAAAATATGTTCAGCTCAGCATTCCCGCCAACGCAGTAAACGAAAGAAATTCCATTGAATGCTATGCCATTTACTGCGACACGGCAGAAATTCATGACTACTACGTTGACTGGTGGGTGGGTGACGTAAATCTTTTTTGCTGCTCTGCAACAACGCTTAATAAAACAGCAACAATAAAATTGCCTATGCCTTATAACAATTATACAGCAAGCAATCTCTATAAACCTTACAAGATCACATTAGAAAAAAACGAAAACGCAGCAACTGCGATGAACACCCCATCTAAAGTAACACCCATTACAAATTTTACCTGGGATAATATTGGAAGATATATTATTATTGAAACGACAGACCTGAATGCGGCTTATGTAATTGCGAGGCCTAAGTAGAAAGAACCAAAAGCAAAAAATTACAATTTCTCAAAACTAAATTTCATTTCTTTCTCAAGGAATAGCTTTTGTTTTTCATCGAGAAAAAAAAGCAGGTTGTATCCCTGGTCAACGTAAAACTTTTTAGGGCTGCCCGCCAGTGTTTTATTAACAGTCTCTGTAAAGGACTGTTCTAACCACATAGATCTTCTTAAAGAAGAGTCTGTGCATGCAATTCCGTTCGATTCAAAAGTAATGACACCTTTAGTATCAATATTCAATTTAACAGGTTTAAAAAACCCCAAAGAAAGATCTGCCATTTGATTTAATACAGTACCAATGCTTTGAATACTATCCAGATCCAATCGTTGAATAACTGATTTGGTAAAATAAAAGTAAATTGCCTGTTTAAATTCAATTCCCTGGCAAAATACTGAGGCGCTGTCTTTAGAAAATTCAAAAGGTGAATATTGAGCAAATAAGCCTCTTTTTTTTGAATCTGATATAAGTTTTTTTA
>JACMLS010000983.1 GCA_014379485.1 Bacteroidia bacterium
AATAACGCGGAACTTACAAAAGAAAAATTCACCGACAACCCATTCTGTGCAGAAGAAAAACTTTATGTAACCGGAGATATTGCCAGGTGGTTGCCGGATGGTAATATAGAATTTACCGGCAGAAAAGATGACCAGGTAAAAATAAGAGGTTATAGAATAGAGCCCGGAGAAATAGCAAATACTCTTCAGAATTATCCGTCAATTAACGATGCGATAGTAATAGCAAAAGAAAACTCAGGTAAAGAAAAAGAACTGGTAGCATATATTACCGCTAAAGAAGAACAGAATATAAACGAACTAAGATCTTATCTGAAAAAAACATTGCCTGAATACATGATACCCGAACATTTTGTTCAGCTGCAAACATTACCACTTACCGTTAACGGAAAAATAGACAAAAAATCGCTGCCAGACCCACAAGGCCTTGGAATAAAAAACGGAACTGAATATGTAGCGCCTCGAAACGAAACAGAAGAAAAATTAATAAAACTATGGGAAGTAATATTGCAAAGAAATGATATTGGAGTACAAGATGACTTTTTTGCATTAGGAGGGCATAGCCTGAAAGCTATACGGCTCATAATGGCAATAAAAAGTGAGTTCAATGTAAAACTAGACATAAAAATATTATTTCTGAATACTACTGTTGAGTTATTGGCACAAGAGGTTGAGCGGATCTCGTGGTTACTTGACGTAAAGAAAACGAACAGCAGTGCCAATATTATTGAAATATAAAAAGTATACTAATAAAGTTGTAACAAGTTAAAAGTTCTGAATGAATAACGTTAGGCAATTAATTGATGAATTACGGTTGAATAAATGTTCAATCAAACTAAATGGATCAGACAGTATTAATTTACTGTTTGAAGATAATGTGCAATTACCTGATGACCTTATAGAAAAGATCAGGAAAAACAAAGCCGCTATAATTGAATACCTGAAATCTTCTCTGCAAACTGCAGAACAGGCAATACAAAAGGTGCCACTTCAAAAAAGCTATCCTATTTCAGACGCGCAACGCAGGCTTTGGGTACTGAGCCAGTTTGAAGAAAGCTCTGTTGCTTATAATATGCCTGAAAGCATACAACTGAGCGAGGATATTGATATTGAATGTTTCAGAAAAGCTATTTACGCTGTTATTGACAGGCATGAAATTCTCAGAACTGTTTTCAGAGAGGATGAGAACGGAGAGGTTAGACAATGGATACTGAATACCAAAGACCTTGGCTTTGAGATTTATTTTAAAGATCTCAGAAATGAACACAACAGGTTAAGGCTGGCGCAGGAGTATATTAAACAAGATTCTTTTAAATTGTTTGACCTGGAAAAAGGCCCTTTGTTAAGAGCGGCGTTGCTGCAAACAGAAAACAATGAGTATGTTTTTTACTTTAACATGCAGCACATTATTGGTGACGGCTGGTCTATGGATGTGCTCTCTAAAGATGTATTGGAGTATTACGAAGCGTACAAACAAAACAAGCTGCCGCAATTAAAAGAACTCAGAATTCAATACAAGGATTATGCTGTATGGCAATTAGAACAACTCAAGGAGGAGGCTTTTAAAGCTCACAGATCTTATTGGCTGGATTGTTTAAAAGGAGAATTACCACTGCTTGATTTGCCTTGCAGAAAACAACGGCCAAGAGTAATGACAAATAATGGTGTGGCGTTACGGGCTTACATAAATAAAGAAACAAGTAAAAAACTTAAAGAATTTGCTCTTAAGAACGGTGGTACTGTTTTTATGGGTTTACTGGCAACTCTTAATGCCACACTATACCGCTACACGGGGCAAGAGGATTTGGTGATTGGAACACCGGTGGCAGGCAGGGATCATGCTGACCTGGAAAACCAGATTGGCTTTTATGTAAACACGCTGGCACTGAGAACAGGTATGCATGCAAGTGACAATTTTAACCAGTTGTTTGCAAGAGTAAAACAAACCATGCTTAACGCATACACCCATCAAATGTATCCCTTTGACAGGCTGGTGGAGGAACTGAAACTTGCAAGGGATACCAGCAGAAGTGCTGTGTTTGATGTGATGCTGACTTTACAGAATGCTGGAGAGAAAATACAAACTGAAGACTTAGATGATCTTACATTAAACAACATACAGGACCTCGGGTACTCTGCCGCTAAATTTGATCTTGATATTAATTTTCAGGAAACAGGAGACTACCTCTCTTTACACGTAACGTACAATACCGATGTGTATGATAAACATACTATCGAAGCTTTCATTGATCATTACCGTCAACTACTAAATTTACTTTTAGACAAATCTTCTGAAAATGTTTCTCAAACAGATTATCTCTCTGTTCATGAAAAACATGAACTGCTGCAAACGTTCAACAATACACATACAGAATATCCGAAAGACAAAACTATTACTGATCTGTTTGATGAGCAGCTTGCAAAAAATCAGGATACTATTGCAGTGGTTTTTGAAGAGACCAAACTTACTTACCGCGAGCTGGATGCGCAGGCAAATCAGCTGGCACACTATTTAAAAAAACAGTACAAAATTAAACCTGATGACCTGGTAGCCATTAAACTCAACAGAAGTGAGTGGATGATCATTACCATACTGGCAATACTGAAAGCCGGCGGGGCATACGTACCAATAGATCCTGAATACCCGCAAGACAGAATAGAGTATATTGAGCAGGATACAAACTGCAGGGTTTGTATTGATGACAATGAACTGAACAATTTCAGAAAAGAACAAACAGAATATTCAACAAAAAAAATTATTTCAGAAACCAAAGCACATAACCTGGCTTATGTAATTTACACTTCTGGCTCTACAGGAAAACCAAAAGGAGTTATGATTGAACACAGAAACGTTGTGAGACTCTTTAAAACAGACAGCGACCTTTTTGATTTTAATAGTACAGATGCCTGGACTATGTTCCATTCCTACTCTTTCGATTTTTCTGTATGGGAAATGTATGGTGCATTGCTTTTTGGAGGTAAACTTGTAGTGGTGTCTAAAATAACCGCGCAAGATACCGGGCTGTATTTAAAATTGCTCGAAAAAGAAAACATTACAATACTTAACCAAACACCATCCGCATTTTACAACCTATCAAAAGAAGAACAAAATTTACCCGCGCAATTAAAAATACGTTATGTAATATTTGGAGGAGAAGCTTTAAGCCCCGGTAAACTTAAGTATTGGTATGAACACCACCCGGCATGCAAACTGATAAATATGTACGGCATAACCGAAACAACAGTACATACAACCTATAAACAAATAAACGAAGAAGAAATAACGCTGAACAGAAGTAACATAGGTAAACCAATACCTACTGTAAGTTGCATAGTGCTCGATAAAAATAAGAACCTGGTTCCTGCAGGAGTTGAAGGAGAGTTGTACGTTGGTGGCGAAGGATTAGCACGCGGCTATTTAAACCGCGAAACGCTGACCAATGAAAGATTTATTCCAAATCCGTTTCTAAAAGCAGAGAGGCTTTATAAAACAGGCGACAAAGCAATACAATTAAAAAATGGCGACCTGGAATATTTAGGGAGAACAGATGACCAGGTAAAAATCAGGGGATTCAGAATAGAACTCGGAGAAATAGAATTTGTATTGCAAAATCATAAAGCAATAGATCTGGCGGTGGTAATTGCCAGAGAAAATGAGAGTAAAGAAAAAGAACTGGTAGCATATATTACCGCTAAAGAAGAACAAAATATTACAGGCTTGAGATCGTATCTGAAAACAATTCTGCCTGAGTATATGATTCCATCCTACTTTGTTCAGTTGGAAACACTGCCGCTCACATCAAACGGTAAGGTCAATAAAAAATCTTTACCTGCCCCGCAAGGCCTTGAACTGAAAAGTGGCGTTGATTATGTGGCTCCGCGAACAAAAGAAGAAAACGTATTGGTTATGGTTTGGGAAGATGTATTGAAGAGAGAAACAATAAGTGTAAAAGAAAACTTTTACAACCTGGGTGGAGACTCCATAAAATCAATTCAGGTTGTATCAAGATTAAAACAAAAAGGTTACGCACTTAAAGTTGAGCATCTGTTAAGAACACCGGTACTTGAAGAATTATCACTGCTGATCAGGCAAAACAAACAGGTAACAGATCAGGCAGAAGTAAGAGGTTTGGTAGAACTCACCCCCATTCAAAAATGGTTCTTTGAAAACCCTGTAATAAAAAACCACAACCACTATAATCAATCAATAGTATTAAAAAGCAAAGAACCAATTGATAAAATAATACTTAAGAAATGTATTGCAGATTTAACGAGGCAACATGATGCGTTAAGAATGGTGTATAAAAAAAATAAGAACGGTTGGGAACAGACCAACCAGGATATTGAAACAGTAAGCGGCGTAATAGATTTTTTTGACCTGACTTGTGAAGCTAATGCGCCTGAACAAATGTCAGAGATCGGAGAGCAATTGCAGTCAGGAATTGATATTACAAAGGGCGCGCTATTCAGAATTGGTCACTTCAGATTAAAGGATGGAGACCGGCTGGCCCTGATCATACATCACTTGATAGTTGACGGAGTTTCCTGGCGCATACTTCTTGAAGATCTGCTTTATCTCTACAAATCATATAAGCAAAACAAAGCACCTGGTTTACCCGCTAAAACAGACTCTTTTCAGCAATGGGCCCTGCTTCAGAAAGAATATGTGCAAAGTAACAAGGCAATAAAAGAAAGAGCTTATTGGGAAGAAATGTGCAACCAGCACGTAGAAAGTTTACCAAAAGATAAAACAACAGAAAATCCGGTTATAACTGCTGATGAATCTTTTCATCTCAATAAAGATCTAACAGAGTTATTGCAAACACAGGTTCACAAGGTTTACAGATCTGAAATAAATGATATACTGCTTGCCTGCCTGGGCCTTGCTGTAAAAGATGTGTTTAAGATAGAAAAAGTGGCCATAAAACTTGAAGGCCACGGAAGAGAAAACATTACAGAAGGAACCGACATTAGCCGTACAGTCGGTTGGTTTACCTCCATGTTTCCATTTGTACTTAATGTTTCAGGCGCAACAGATCAGGCAGGCGCACTGGTTGAGGTTAAAGAAGCATTAAGAAAGCTGCCACGTAAAGGAATTGGTTTTGGAATATTAAAATACCTGAGCGACACAAGTATTAAAAACAAATTAAACCCTGAAATTGTATTCAACTACCTTGGCGATTTCGGAAAAAATGCCGGAGAAAGTGGTGATGATGTTTTATTTGATTATGCTTCAGAAAATATAGGCACCAACTCATCAAAAGAAAATGGCGAAGATTGCCTGCTTGACATATCAGGCATATTGGTCATGGGCGAATTAAATATTTCAATAAAATATCCAGGATCTGTATATGATTCAAAGACCATAAAAAAACTCTCAGCTTCATACAAGCAACACCTTATATCACTGATAGAAGAACTGGCAGGCACCACTAATAATTACCTGACTCCTTCTGACTTAACTTTTAGGGGGCTAAGCAAAGAAGAGTTGCAAAAAATAAATTCAGACAACAGTCTTGAAGATGTTTATGAATTATCTCCTTTACAGGAAGGGATTTATTACCACTGGCTGGCAGAAGACTCAAGCTCACTTTATTTTGAGCAGATGTCTTATAAAGTGAGAACGAAAGAACTGAACGCAAAAACAATTAAACACGCATACAATATGCTTATTGCCCGGCACGGTGTATTGCGCACAAGTTTCAGCACAACCTACGCGGGCAGATCTCTTCAGATCGTAAGAAAAACAGTACCCGACAGTTTTACTTTTGAAGAGCTGGAAAAATCTGCCGGAAAAAACAATTACATTGAAGAAATAAAACGCAAGGACAGGGAAAAAGGATTCGATTTAAACAATCCATCACAGATGCGCCTGCATGTAGTTGATCTGCAGAACGGGCAATATGAATTTATCTGGAGTCATCATCATATTTTAATGGATGGATGGTGCATGAGCATTCTCTTGTCTGATTTTAATCAGTTATTAATTGCTGAGTCAGAAGAAAAAACGCCCGCGCTTGCTCCTTCTCTACCCTATTCAAATTACATTAACTGGTTGCAGGAAGCAGACAGAGACGACTCACTTAATTATTGGAAAACCTGTTTATCTGGCTATACCCAGGTTGCAGAAATACCATTTAAACTAAAAACAGAAGGCGGAACCTACCAGGAGTCAAAAGAACCATTGCAGATTGACGGAGAACTGTTTAAAAAAATAAATAACCTTTGTAATGAAACCGGCATAACACACAACACATTTATTCAGGGTGCATGGGGCTATTTACTATCACAGTACAATAACGTTAACGATGTTGTTTTCGGGTCTGTAGTATCAGGCAGGCCCGCAGAATTGCCGGGTGTAGAAGAAATGGTTGGTTTATTTATTAATACAATACCGGTAAGAGTAAAATACAAGCCGCAAGAAACCGCTCTTAGTTTATTAAAAAACCTCCATGATCAGTTTATACAAGGAACCTCTCATCATTATACAAGTTTATCCAAAATTCAGTCCGCAAGCGAGGCAGGAATAAACCTGATTAACCACATAATGATATTTGAGAACTATGCTGTTAAAGAGATAGAAACCCGCGCATCGGCAAACAGCACATTAGAAAGTAACAGCATATATATTGAATCTGTTGAAATACACGAACAAACCAATTATGATTTTAATATTATAATTGCGCCTGCCCCCGATTCTCTGAATATTAATATCACCTATAACAGCAAACGTTATAACAGTTCATCAGTAAACCTGTTAAAGAATCATTTTTACACGCTTATAAGAAAATTTGCGGAAAACACAAACCATCAGCTAAACACGTTCCAATTTCTGAGCCCGGAAGAAAAGCATGAGTTACTGTTTACTTTTAATAATACAACAAAAGAATATTCCGGAAATAAAACCTTAATAAACCTGTTCGAAGAGCAGGTAATAAAAACGCCTGACAACACTGCAATAGTTTTTGAAGAGCGTATGCTCACTTACCGTGAACTTAATGAACACGCCAATCAATTAGCCCGTTACCTGCAAAACAACTATCAAATTGTACCTGATGATTTGATTGGAATAAAAATAAACCGAAGTGAATGGATGCTTATTTCCATACTCGGAATATTAAAATCCGGTGGGGCATATGTTCCTATAGACCCCAACTATCCGCAGGATCGAATATCCTATATTTTGTCTGACAGCTCGTGCAAAACGGTCATAGATACCCAGGAAATTGCCAGGTTCGAAAGTTATAAAGCCAAATTCAGCACTGAAAATTTAATGAGTGCAGGCAAACCGGAAAACCTTGCTTATGTAATTTATACTTCGGGTTCTACAGGTAAACCCAAAGGGGTAATGGTAGAACACAAGAATCTTGTTTCAACATTTTTAAATTGTAATGAGCAATTCGGATTTGACCGTGCAAGTCAATTTGCAGCAACAACAAATTTTACTTTTGACATATCTGTTCTGGAATTACTTGCTCCTTTAACAACGGGAGCAAAAATTATTTTATTGGATATAAACGACCCACAGGAGTTACTTGATAAAATAAATTATAACAAGTTCAATTTTCTTCAGCTTACCCCGTCAAGACTACAGCAGTTACTGGAAATAGAACCGGATGCAAAAACATTGCAGAAACTTAGCACCTTACTTATAGGCGGAGAAGCTTTGAATCAAACAAATTATAACCTGCTGAAAAAATTGACCGGGGTAAGAGTTATTCAGGCATACGGACCTACGGAAACTACAATATGGAGTACCACTTCAGACATAACTGAAAGCCACAAATTATCAATCGGAAAACCATTACTGAATGAGCGTATATACATACTCAACAGCGATCATAACCTGGTACCAGTTGGTATTGTTGGAGAAATTTGTATTGGTGGAGAAGGAGTAACCCGGGGATATCTCAATAACAAAACACTTACTGATGAAAAATTTATGCAGGATCCGTTCAGGAAAGATGCGGTAATTTATAAAACCGGAGATTATGGAAAATGGCTTGAAGATGGGAATATTGAATTTTCAGGAAGAAAGGATGATCAGGTTAAAATACGCGGGTTTCGTATAGAACTTGGGGAAGTGGAAAATGCGCTGATAAAAGATAATGATATAGACGAAGCAGTTGTGCTTGCAAAAGAGAACAACGGCGTTAATAAACTGATTGCATTTATTGTTAGCAAAACAGAACCTGATATAGATAAAATCAGGCAAAATTTAAAAGACCATCTGCCTGACTATATGTTACCCGCCTCTTATGTGCATGTTAAATTTTTTCCCTTAACGCACAATGGAAAAATTGACCGTAAGGCGCTCCTGAAAGAGGCTGACAAGGCACTGAACACTAAAAAGAATTTTATTGAACCTAGAAATCAGCTGGAAGAAAAACTGGTTAAGATATGGTCTGAAACCCTTGGAACAGAAAAAATAGGAATAACAGAAAACTTTTTTGAATTGGGGGGAAATAGTCTTGTTGCAATAAAGATCATGTCAAGAATTCAAAATGAATTTAATTTAAAAATTAAATGGAACATAATTTTTCAGGATCCCAATATAGAAACCTTAGCCAAATACATGGATGCTGTTTCCCCTTCACATGACCAAACTGAAGATGCGGAAAAAGGAGAAGAATTAATTTTTTAAAAAAAACAAAAGATCGTAGTGATGGAAAAAATACTAAATTTCATATTAGAATTAAAAAGCAAAGGCTTGCTGATCGATGTACAAAATGATCAGGTAAAAGTCAAAGGAAATGTATCTTCTTTAACTTCAGAAGAGATTGACTTTATCAAAAAATTTAAACAGGAGATAATCGGTTTCTTTAATGCTGTAAAAGATACTGATGAAAGAAACGCAAACTTTGCGATAGATCCGGTAAAAGAAAATTATCGGTATGTGTTATCCTCCTCCCAGCTTCGTATGTGGATACTGAGCCAGCTTGGAGAACTTAGTCTTGCGTATAATATAAGCGGGGCATATGAATTTTCCGGAGACCTGGACATTGCCTGCTTTACACAGTGTTTATATGACCTGCTTAACAGGCATGAGATTCTTCGTACTGTGTTCGAGGAAGACGAATCGGGTATCGTTTATCAACGAATAATAAACCGCAACGACCTGGGCTTTGTTTTATCATATCATGACCTTCGTGACTCTTCAGATTCATCCGGCATGATGAACACGTTATTAAAAAAGCAGGTCACTACACCCTTCAGTTTATCAGAGGGGCCACTTATAAGTGCACTGCTTGCTCAAACCACTGCTGACAAATTCATATTTAGTTATGTCATCCATCACATCATCAGTGATGGGTGGTCAATGGGTGTTTTAATCAAGGAATTAATAGCCTTGTATATGGCCCGTAAAAACGGCACACCCGATCCCCTGCCTGCACTTCGTATTCAATATAAAGATTTTGCTGACTGGCAACAAAAACAATTATCCGGATCGCATCTTCTAAAACACCGTCAATACTGGCTAAAACAATTTGAAGGAGAATTGCCTTTGTTGGAAATGCCTGTAGATCGTCCGCGTCCTTCCGTTCAAAGTTTTAAAGGTGGAGTAATGAGCAGAATGTTTTCTGCAGATGTTAGCTACGGTATTAAAAATTTGGGGCTGAAACATTCAGGAAGTTTGTTCATGACTTTATTGTCTGGAATTAACACTTTGCTGTACAAGTATACCGGCCAAACTGATATCATAATAGGAAGTCCAAAAAGCATTTGGCGTGATATAGGAAATCGTAAAATCCGC
>JACMLS010000984.1 GCA_014379485.1 Bacteroidia bacterium
AAAAAAAAGGTTTCAATAATTTCGGGCACCGTTGGTGTGAGTGACTGGAGTACCAACTGGAGAATGAAAAATAACGAAGCAAAAGCAAGGGGAATTGCCATTCTACTGATTGTTGATCCTGAGTTGCAGAAAAGCATGGCAGACAACTCGCACCGTATTACTTCTACAAAAATGCAATTGGCAGAAGACAGCAAGGCTCCTAAATTTGAAAGTCCGCTTGTAATTTACATTAGTGAAAAAATGGGAAATGAAATTCTGGCAAAGTCAAAAAAAAGTATCAATGCCATTAAAACGAAATTGCAGAAGAAAAAAACGCCCGATAATTTTGAGCTGAGTGCTTTGGTAAAATTAAAAACAGGGCAGGGGCAGGAAAAATTAAGCGCAGAGAATGTGTTGGGTTATGTTGAAGGCTCTGATCTGAAAAGTGAACTGGTGATTGTAACAGCGCATTACGATCATTTAGGAAAGCATGACGGTGTTGTGTATAACGGAGCAGATGATGATGGCAGTGGTACTGTTGCGGTAATGCAATTGGCAAGGGCTTTTGCCGAGGCGAAAAAACAAGGCAAAGGACCACGAAGAAGTATGCTCTTTATGTGCGTGGCCGGAGAAGAAAAAGGTTTATTGGGTTCTGATTACTATTCTCGTCACCCGGTGTTTGATCTGAAAAAAACGGTTGCAGATCTGAATATTGATATGATAGGCCGCCTTGATGAAAAACACAAAAACAATTCTAATTACATTTATATTATAGGGTCTGATATGCTCAGTACTGCTCTGCATAGTATTAATGAGAACGCAAATAAAACCTACGTTAATCTTGAGTTGGATTACCTGTATAACAGTACAACTGATGCTAACAGGTATTATTACAGGAGCGATCATTATAATTTTGCGAAACATAACATTCCGGTAATTTTTTATTTTAACGGTGTGCATGCAGATTACCATAAAGAAACTGACGAGGTGCAGAAAATTGATTTCAAAAAAATGGAAAAGATTGCAAGCCTTGTTTTTTTTACCGCCTGGGAACTTTCCAACCGCGATGAGAGAATTAAAGTGGATAAATGATTTGTAATTCTTAAAACTGAATTTTTTAATGCGTAATTTCTTTTCTTTTCTTTTAATTGTTTCTCTTGCGTTTTCCTGTTCGCCGGAAGAAGATCAGAACATCCCTGCCGGAGTTTTAAGCGAAGAAAAAATGACGGATGTACTGGTAAGTTTAAACATTTCAGAATCTCTTATTAATCACTATACTATTGATCATAAAAAATTGCCTGACAGTCTTCAGAAAAAAATAATCAATCCGGCTCCCGTACCTGAGCTGAAATTTAATGTCTTTAAAGAAAACGGAGTGAAACGTGAGGACTATCTGAAGAGTATGGAATACTATTCTCAGCATCCGGCTCAGCTAAAAAAGATCTACGAAAAAGTAATGGAGAAGCTGAATCTGATGAAGCAGGAGAGTTAACCGGGTTTCTGCCACAGATTTCACAAATTACCACAGATTAAAAGCGCAGATTTTTTTCGATCTGTGCAAGAAATCTGCGTAAATCAGCGAAATCTGTGGCAAGAGTTTTAATCGTTATCATCAAGATCTATATCAGAAAGTTCACTGTTTATTAATTCCTGGTCGGTAACAGTATCGGCTGGTAATTCTTTTTCCAGCTCTGCGTCTGTAGGATTTGTTTTGTCGTCAGAATTATCGTCGGCACCAAGTTGTTCGTCTTTGGCAACAGTTCCTTTGTTGGCCTGTATCGCTAAAAAAGCGAGCCTTCTTGATAAACGGCTTTGGTGAATGGCGCGCGCAAAATTTCCTTTACGGTAAAGTATGCGTGCATAACGCTGGTGCCTTACTGCCATTGCCAGTTTGCCTGTGTAATTTTTATTTTCTTTGGTAAGTTTATGCGCACGGATTAAAACAAGGGCAGTGCGCCTGATCACTTTTTTAGCCACCACTTTATTGCGGATGTGCTTGCCAGCAACTCTTCCTCCGCGCCTCATCTTTTGCGCTTCCATGTTTACTGAGCCTAAACAAACTGCAATAAGTAAAATAATCCGAATGATTTTCATAAATGATTTTTTTGTTTGACGTTATAATATCACTAAAGTTTAATGCGGAATCATTTTTAATGAATGATGACCATTTTACCGATCTCTTTTGTAAAATACGGGTCAGCGCCACTCTCGCGGTTATCAATTGTTTGTCCGTTTAAACGTGTCTGAACGCGGTATAAATAAACTCCGTTGCCCATTATATCGCCAAAATCATCTTTACCATCCCATGAATACTCAGTAATATTTCTTCCAATATGTATGAAGCCGAGTTCTTCTCTTTTTATTTCGCGCACCACTTTTCCGCTAATAGTCATAATTTGTATCATAAACGTTTCAGGAATTTCTGAACCGGTAAGCGTAAAAACAAATTTTGTATTGGTGCTGAAGGGGTTCGGGTAATTCATGATGTGGGTAATGCTGGGTTTATTTACCACCTCAAACTGAATTTTGTATTCGGTTGAACCAGATGCGTTTGAACTTCTGTCTTGCCCCTTTACCCTAAGAGTATAAATTCCGTCTACCGGAAGAAGCGGATTAAATTCTATTTTACAACTATTGTTTGGAAGTTGAGCGGAATCAAAGGTCATATTACTGCCAAAATAAACCCTCTGTGCTGCTGCACCGGGGGCTGTAAGATATACTTCAAAATCACTTGTATCATTCAGCGCAAGAAAAAGATTTTCGTCTTTAAGCGTAACTAAAATTTTTGGCTTGGATGAAACAAGGTCTGTGTTTAAAATATGTACCCCATCAAAAGTCACATCAAGTATCGGATTAATGATATCCGGATTTACGCTGAATGGAATGCGTACAAAATTATTGAATTGAAATTGTTCGTCCTGGTATTTTGTATTTCCTTTTGGATTTACAAACGCCCATAAAGCAGTTGCGCCCGGATATCCTAAAGTACCAATGCTAACATTATCAATAATAACAGAATCGGGAGCAAGATTATTTTTCTTTAATTTCTGAATAAGTACAGGTGGAATATGAGCATTGTCTTCTATCCAATAAGTAAAGATGAGGCTATCTGCAAAAGTAAATTCAGAAATATTTTTAAACGGTAATTTGATGCGGATAGAATCTCCTTCCTGCAAAGATGAACTGACAAGAGAATAGCCTGACGACGGATTAATAGCCCCTTCCGGAGCCGGGTCGTATAGCACCTGCCACCTTTTCATCTGCGGCGCTGTATTTAATCCGTTATCATCAATTTTTGCAAGCAATTTTAAAAACGGGTAAGTACTTGCACTGATCACAAGGTCAAGGTTGGTTGTGTCTAAAGAGTTTTCGCCCAGTTTCAACACAGTATCCACCTGTCCGTTATTCTTAATTCCTAAAACATAAATAACTACAGTGTCTGCAGAATTTGTTTCGATCGAGGTGTAGCGCCAGTGTATGCTGTGCCATGCTGCTGAGGGACCAATGAGCGGAGAAGTAATAGTTCCCGCATCCCAATGTGTAATAACAGAATCTTTAAAATCGATTACAGAAGTTCTGAGTGGACCAAACATACTATGCCCCATGCCTGCACCAATTCCTTTTTGTCCTAAAAAACAAACGGGAACGGTGTCCATATAGGAAGGGAAATTGGAGGGCATACCGAAATTAATCAGCGTATCGTATAATGCAGTAGAATAGGGATGAAGTGTGTGTGGCGCGCCCGCTGTATCTCCCGTCCAGAAATTATTTGAATAGCCAAGTAAATATTTTCCTTTCGGAATACTATTCAGAAAAGCAAGCATACTGTCCTGCATTTGCTGAACGTTTTGGTATAAATGATTTCCTGAACCGAAAGAAAAATCGTAGTAGGGAATTGGTTCAAATCCGCCCAAAAACTGGTGATAGGTTCCGAATTTATAATGAAGGGTGTCTGAAGTAGTATTCATGTCAAAATCTCCGGTAATAGAATCAATCACATACATGCTCCATCCGTTAAATGCTGAAGATGCAATGTGAAGCGGACTGCTGTTCCAGTTAAAAATAAGATCCAGAGGGTCCACTGAACCACCCCAGTTACAGCAATCGTAAAGGCCATTGTGAATGTTAATATGATTTTTATTATCTACAAAAGAAAAAAGGCGGTTGGGTTTATCGTAGATCACATAATGGAAATTGTCTTTTTTATATTGATAAAAATGCGACTGACCCCAGCCGTATTTTGTATCAATGACCTGGAAAGAACTTTCTCTCCAGTTGTAATTGTTGAGCGAATCAAGAGAGTCACCGCTTACTCTCCAATAATACACTGTACTATCAGGTAAAGAAGGATTTGGATTTGCCACTGCCAGATTTACATTCCACTCTACAACGCCGCCAACGCTGTTGATGACTGTGCTTGCAATGGGGTTGGTAAAAGCATCTGTTGTGTCTAACTGAAAAATATAATTTTTTGGCGAAGCAAAAGGATTGGAAGTAGATGCTTTTAATCTTATTGTTGGAGTTACAGGAACAATTGCAAACTCGTAAGGATAAACAGGAACTATATCATTTCCATAAATGAATAGCGGTATGCCAAAGATGCGGTTGTTTATAAGATTATCCAGTTCATCTACATCATTTAAGGGATCTACCCAGGCACTAAAATAATTTAAACCGGGCCCGTTTATAAAATCAACAGGAATAAAAAAGGAGAGCAAGGTGGAGTACAAAGGGGCTTTTATTTTTTTAACCACCGTGGTAATGCTGCCATTTGGAAACGTACGGCTTATACTTACAGTAAAACTATCATTTACTGCCATTGCCAGGTTGTTTATTTTCAGATTTACCTGTATAGAGTCAACGCTAAGGCTGGTATTAAAAGTAAGATCGGCGGGCGTAATTGCATAATCAGGTTTGCGCCACAAACTTAGTTTTACAGACGGGTCGCCGTGCAAAGTCATTTCCATACAGGTAATACTCTCAATACTATCTGAAGATGAAACATAGTTTTGGGTATTGATGATGGCGCCTTTTAATACATCGCCAACACCTGCTCCGTAATTTGTATAAGAAAGATTTTGATAGATCTGCTGCGATATATAATACAGAAATTGAGCAACGCCCAATGAAACGGAGCCCATAAAAGCAATAGAGCCTTTTTGTGGTGCAAATACATAACGCTCGCTTAAACTTAATGTATCGCTTGTATGAATGTCACCTGTATAGCAGGAGTTTGATAAAACAAGCGGGTACTTGCCGGTGTTACTGAATTCGTTGGGGTCATTTATATTAAAATCAAAACTCTGATGTGAGCCGTGTCCATAAAACGTCATAAGAGAAACTCCGGCATTCACCATGTCAATAATTGAATCGGGTAATAAAGTTTGTATGGGCGCCGAAGTGTTTTTTATGAATGTAGCAACGTTGCCGCCAAAAAATGGATTTTCAATAATGGTTTTATAAACGCTCATGTATGTGCTAAAGGTGTTTTGTTCTGACTGAACGGTTCCACCAATAAAGTGCATTACGTTTTTTTGCCATTGCTCAACCGGCATTACATCGTGCTGTTGTACCTTCGTAAGGTAATCAAGCACTTCCTGCCCAGTGGTTGCAGAAATTCTGCCTGTGGGAATCAGGGGTTCAAGAAAGGTCTGGTTCAGTCCTGCAGTCAAAAGATTGTCAGACGGAGGATAACCATAAGAAGGAACATAATTCAGTTTGTAATAGGACGGTTTATAAATCCCAAAATATCCGTAGGTAGATTTTCCTATCAAAAATAAATACTTTGGTTTTGTGTTCATTGAATCTATTAATAATTTGGAAAAATTCCTTATAGATTTAGGATGTTTTTCAATTCCATATGCAAACTGGTCGTACAATTCTTCCACATCAGCAAGAATAACCTGAAAATTTCCTCCGGCAATTGTTTGCCTGTAATTTTTGTATTGTGTGGCCTCACTCATGAACCTTGTGTGGGTAACAATGATAAAAGCAGAATCTGCATTGGTGGCCAGGAAATTTGTAAAAGATCCGTTGCCATTAACCGGCAAAAGAGAAGACACTGCAATATCATTATCTGAAGAAGTAAGTACCACTTTTGAAATGGCTCCCGGATTTAAAGAAGAAAGTAAAAATTTTCCGGCAGTTGCGGTCATTACAGGATAAACCATTCTGCCTTGCGTAAGATCAAACGCTTTTACTGTTGCACCCGGTGTATAAGTAAAATTAGAAAAATCCGAATACGTTTTTGCAGTTGCCTGCGGTAAATACATAATGTACTGGCTCTGACCAGCAAGATCAAAGGTTTGCGGATAAAATATTGAGCTATAGGTTGGGCTCATTTCATTGCCAAGTGTATAAGAAGGCTCAGCTATACTGGTTGCTTTAATTTCTGTAACTGGTGCAATGAGTGCAGGGTTAATTGATTTTGTTTTTTTTATTTGTGCGTACCCGTAAAATAAAGTGTCTGATACCTGGTTGTATGTGGCGGAATTATCTTTCCACTCAAGCAACAAATGGTGGTCGTTACCAGGAGTAATATTCAGATTTGGGTCGCGAGATCTGCTTATATGCGTTGTTACAAGCGTTGCGGCTGGCCCACCGGCATAAGCATTGGGTGTTGGAATGTTTATTGAATAGCTGGCTCCACCTGTAATTGCGTAGTTACAGATCAAGGGGCTGCACCTTCCCTCAGTCCATACATACCGGCAGTCTAATGCACCCACAGAATTAAGAGCCCCTTCATAATAATCACTGCTAAAAGCTGTAAGCGAAAAATTAAAAAAGTAAGGCGCCGCTGTCCACGGAGAAAATAAAGTGTCAGTATCAGGCAAAAATCTTTTATTTCCTACTGAGCTGTTCCAGGTAAGAAATGCAGACAAAGTGTCCTGAACAACGCTGTAGTAAGGATTGGGAATATTGCAGTTTGCCGGTGGAACACCCGCATCAAAAATGTACATGCTCGAATCAAATGAGCCATCATTTTTATAACCGTAAAACTCAATGTAATCAGTGCCATCAAAAATTCCGTCAAGTTCGCCCTGTACGTGTATGTATTGTTCTGTGCCCTTAATAAAAACCTGGAATCTTCTTGGGTCAATTCCGCCAAGACCATTTAACTGAACGCCAATAGACGAAAGAGCATTTGCAAGTGATGTGGAATCTATTTTGTAAATGCCATCCTTGTATAATTTTATCTTTAAATATTTTTGAGAATAATTGATCCACTCATTGCCATAAGTATAGGTCTGGGACTTGATTCCCGAAAACACAAACAAAATAAACAGGCAATGGTAAAGTTTTTTCATTAAAAATTATTTTTCAATTCAAATACTTGATTTTGTACTGTGTTTGTTTTTACGGTTAATTTCTATTTTCAGCGAAAAAATATTACTGTAAGTTGAAACAGCATTGCCGCCAAAATTTGTAAGCGCATAGTCAAGAGAAAAAACCTTGTACTTTATTCCTACTCCGAAATTGGGCTGAATAATTGTAATTCTTTTACCGGTAATATCTGTGATCTTTTGAATATTGTTTATACCGGTACGCAAAAAAATCATTTTTAAGTAACTCAGCTCAAGCCCAATTGTAGGATCTGTGCTGATTGCATTGCTTTTGATCATCACATTTCTTTTACCGTCAAAAGTATTGATGAGGTTTATTTCTGCGGTTAAACCTATTTTATCTTTCCAGAAATTCTGAGTGTAGGCAGCTCCGAGTATGAGTCTTGGCACTGTAATTTCTACATTGTTTGATGGAATTTCATTTCCGGTAAGCGCAAAAGTATTTACCATTGATTGAGAAAGATTATAGGTCCAGGCATTAAAAGTTCCGGTAATATCTCTTCCCACAGCGGCAAAGCGCCATTTTTTATAATTGTAATTTGCACCCACATCCAAACCAAAGCCCCAGCTGCCTGCAAAATCACCAATTCGTCTTCTTATAATTTTTGCACTGCCTCCAATTTTAATTCCTTTTAATTTGGGAATGCTTCTGGCATAAGATAAAATAGCAGCAAAATCTGTTGCGCTGAAACTGGTGATGCGGTCGTAATCAATATTACCGTTCGCATCTCTTAATTCGGTTGTGTTGGGAATGTTATCTACCCCGAACCTTACAAAACTTGCGCTTCCAACACTCAAACTATCAATTCTGAAAGCAAGGGCGCCATAATCGTATTTGGCAATGCCTGCAAAATATTCTGCATGCATCAGCCCGGCCTCCATGTTAGATTTTAACCCGTGTAAACCGGCAGGATTCCAATAACCGCTTGTAACATCGTTAACTGAAGCAACGCCTACATTACCCATTCCAAGTGCTCTTGCGCCAACGCCAACAGCCAAAAACTCGTTACTGTATTTTACAGTTTGTGCAGTTATAGAAAGTCCTGCAACTGCAGAAAAAACAAAAAAGATCTTGCGAAAATTCATACCTGTTAAAATTAAGGATTTTAAATGGAACAATAACCTGCTTAGAACGGGTTTTGGTGGGTTTTATTGTGAAAATCATCGGAAAAACGCAGAGAAAATTTGCGGGCGCCCCTCCCGTTAAGGTGAAAACCATCGTAAAACAGTTCATTTTTTCTGCAAAGAGAATCGTTGGTATAGTTAAAAAACCGAAGATCGTAAAATTTGCATTTTTTGCTGAGGTCTGAAATATTGTTGTCTGCTCCCAGTGTTGCATTATAGAAGTTTTGATGTACTGGTGAAATTACAACTGTTAACTGAGCGTTTATTTTTTTGCAATACAAAGCTATGCTGTCAAGATAAGACGCAACAAGCAGATCTTGTTCTGCAAGATATTTTTTTGGATTTTCCGGAACATAGATCCTATCTGAAAAAGGAAAAAATCCTTTTCGGTAATTTGAATCGGCTGCGGAAGCTGAATTGAAATAGCCACGCAAAGATGCCTGCACATATTTTGGCCCCATATGCGCCATGCTGTAAAAAGGCAGGTAATGAAATGCGTAGAAACGCGAATCGATTTTTTTTATTCCGTTGTATAGTTTTTCATTGTTGAGATAAGCAAAATAACGCGGGTACATAAAAACAGTATCTGCTTTTTCAAAATTAAAAACATGGTCAATACTTAAAATTATATTTTTAGGAGTTTCGCTTCGCCGCAGGTACGCCTGTAAAATGTGATAAGAAAATTGAATAGAAGCGCCTTCCATACCTAAATTGTAAGAATTGCTTTTGTTTATGCTGTCAAAAATAGCGCAGTCAAAATGTGTTTCTGACCTGCTTGACCCTAAAAAAATGGTATTGTAATTATTTTTCTTTTCAAAAGCCGTATTAAATTTTCCATAAACACCCTCGTTGTTCATTCGTATTCCTAAATGCAAAAGCCCTCTTACCCCGTACGAAAGAAGGAGTGCCAGTAAGATATAGAAGACAGTTTTTTTCATTTAGAATTTAAAATAAATAAATTCATTGTTGTTAAAGTCTCCTGCTAAAAATATTGCAAAAAACAAGATCCAATAAAATACGGGGCGTAAATAACGCGATAATCCTGAAAATTTTTGCGTTAAAGAAAATTCTTCGGCAATTTCTTTTGTAAATAAAATTACTATTCCAAGCACACAAATTAAAAAAGGAAACCAGTCTGTAACCGAATGAAGTTGGGGTATCATTAAAGAAAAATTAAAATCGTAAAAAATTGAATTGTAAATAGAAATTAATCCATCAGTAGTTTTTGCCCTGAACGCTATAAATGAAAAGGAGTGAAAGGAAATAAATATCAGCCATCCTGCAAAAGCCGGTAGCTGAAATTTTTTGTTGCAGAATTTTTGAATGATATAAGCAACCGCATGCATGGCGCCCCACAATACAAACGTAAAAGATGCACCGTGCCACAAGCCGCTCACCAAAAAAACAATAAAAACATTTCTCACCCATTTTAGTGTTGATGTTTTGTCTCCGCCCAATGAAAAATACAGGTATTCTCTGAACCAGGTGGTCATAGAAATGTGATGGCGTTTCCAGAAAGAATGTACAGAACGCGCCAGCAAAGGCCTTTTCCAGTTAATGGTAAAATCTACACCAAATAATTTTGCAATGCCGGTTGCTATATCTGTGTAGCCAGAGAAATCGCAATACAGCTGAACACAGAATAAAAACCCAACAAACAAATGCACTGAGCCCGAAAAATTCTGCACGTTGTTTTGAATGGGATCGATTATTTTGGCAAGATTATCTGCAATAACTAATTTTTTAAAAAATCCCCAGATGATCAAACGGAAGTGCGGAAAAATTGAGTCCGGTTCTGGAGCAGAGAGTTTTTTTAATTGTGGAAATAAATGATCGAATTTTTGAATGGGGCCTGCAACTAAATGCGGAAAAAATGAAACGAACAAAGCAAACAAACCAAAATGTTTTTGCGCCTGCGTTTTTCCACGATACACATCAATTGTATAACTCATAGATTGAAACGTGTAAAAAGAAAGTCCGGCCGGAACAATTAAATCGTGAAAAACAGAAAAAGAATTTCCGCTGAATTTACTGTAAGCAAACAACCCGCAATTGGCAAAAAAAGCTGAGTATTTAAAACTTACAAGAACACCAAGATTTGAAACAATGCTCAGCGCCAGCCACGATTTTTTTTGTTTTTGCGTAAGCGCATTCTCAATTTTAAGGGCTGCAAAATAATCTACAGCAGTTGTAAGCAGCAACAAAATTCCGTACCAGGGCGTAACAAAGCAGTAAAAAAAATAAGAGGCAAGTAAAAGTAACACCCACTTTTGCCTTTGCGGAAAAACGCGGAACAGCAGGTAAACTACCGGAAGAAAAATGAGAAAGGCTATTGAATTAAAAGTCATTAATCTACGAATCGCGAATTATAACGAATAGTACGAATTTAGGGATTATGATTTAATTCAGTGATGGATTTTGGGTGGAAGATTGGAAGGTTGGAAGATTGGGTAGAGCGCATCACATCCCTCCAATCTTCCATTCTTCCAACCATTCGCGAAATTCATTACTTTTGGCGTGCGTGAACAAAATAAAACGATCTATACCCAACGCTATTACCTGCGGAAATTTGTTATGTGGTTGTCTTGCCATTGTAAAAGCTTTTAACGGAGATTTGGTGTGGGCCGCTTACCTTGTTGGCATTGCAGCCGTGCTCGATTTTTTTGATGGCTTTGCTGCGCGCATGCTCAAAGTAAGTTCTCCAATAGGAAAAGATTTAGATTCTTTGGCCGATATGGTTACGTTTGGCGTTGTACCGGGGGTGGTAATGTTCCGGTTGTTGAGTTACGCTTTGCAGAGTGAACGAATTTTTGAATCTT
>JACMLS010000098.1 GCA_014379485.1 Bacteroidia bacterium
ATACAAAAAACCCACGACTTAAATCGTGGGTTTTTGCGTTTTTTATTCTCTGTTTTACAGAGAAGCTTATTTTACAATTTTTCTAATTTCAGTTGTTCCGTTAATTTTGGCTTTCACAAAATATTTTCCGGGTTTTAATTCAAAATCAAATGAATTGAGAAAAAGATACCTGGATTATGCTTATGGTAAATACTTCGAAGAATATGATTTCTACAATCACCCCCACAACGATCCGGACGTTGAGCCCAGGCACTATCCGGGAGGATTGGAAGGAACAGGAGGTCCACTGGGTTACTATTTTACGCTTCCTGATTCTTTCTGTATAAAATGGAAAGAGTTCAATAAATTTTTAAAAGAATTAAATGATCCCAACATTGGTGGCCCCCTGGAACCATGTAAATAAAAATGGCTTAAATTTACCTGAAATAATTAATCACATGGAACAAACATTATTAAAAAACGGTTGGCAAAAACAAGAAGCAAATCCTTTCAAAGAAAAAATAGTTGAAAAAGCAGTCGCCTGTTTTACTTTTGAAAATTCCAATAATACCGGAATTGGTTTTTTTACAAGCGAAGATCCTTCTAGGATGTATATTCGATTGTATAAACCTGATAACAGTAAGTTCAATTATTTTGAGATCAAAACTGATACGGTAGGAAAATCAATTGAAAAACTGATCTCTCTTCAGCATTCAACAAACATTGATGATTATTTTTCGTTTTACCTTGATATGCAACAAGCCTGCGAAATTTCAATTCTGGCCTGGGAGCAGTGGGAAACGAATTATAAATAAAAGAAAATCAGTTTCACTATTTTTTGATTGTGCGCAGAATGGGAAAAGTTGTAACCTTAATAATTTGTTTCAGTATTGTTTTTTCTCTAAACGGAAGAACGAAACTCGACTCGTTGCTGGCAGATATAAAAAATAATCCTTCAGACACGTCAAAATCAATTTCGTGTTCGCTTGCCGCGTTTGAGTACATTCTTGCCAATAAAGGTGATTCTGCCGTGAGCATTGCTGCAAAAGGTTTTGAAATAGCAAAACGAAAAAATTTTTTAAAAGGAATGGCAAAATGTCTTGTGAATGAGGGAATAGGTTACACAGTAAAAAATGATGCCGCAAAGGCAAAAGATTTCTTTCATCATGCAGAGGAGATCTGGTTTAAACTTTTGAAGTCTTCAAATAAGAAAGATCAGTACTTTGCAAATGTTGGTTTGGGTTCGCTTTATAATAATTTCGCTATTCAGTATTCAAACAACGGAGATTTGCACGAGGCCCTGCTGTATTATAATAAGTCGTTGCAGCACCGTAAGCTTGCGGCCGATAAAGCCGCCATTGCCAATTCCTGTAATAATATTTCTGTTATCCATGCAGACCTTGGAAATATTTCTGTTGCAATAGAGTTTTGTTTTCAGGCGTTAAAAATTTATGAAGAGCTAAAAGATAGTTTAAGGATTGGCAGAGTGTTTGGAAACCTGGGTTTGTACTCTGAGAGTCTGAATGAGTATGGCAGTTCGCTTGATTATACCGCCAAGGCATTGCAGATTGGCAGAAGATTCGGCAATTCTGCGCTTGTAGGAAGTTCTTTGAATAATATGGGGTCGGTATACCTGAAAACCGCAAGGGCGAAAGAAGCAATTGAATGTTTTAATGAAGCCCTTGAGATCTACAAAAAGATCGGGAACATAATGGAGCAATCAAATATCATAAGCAATCTCGGGAGTCTTTATTTAAGAACAGGAGATAAAAAATCCGCGTATAAGCATCTGATGAATTCTTTACCCTTGAAAAGAGAAATTGAAGATAAAGCGGGTGAGTCAATTGCGCTTGGAAATATTGCGGAGTATTTTTTTGAGAGCAAGGATTACAAGCGGTGTGTTGCTTACGCAGATTCGGCTTTGATGGTGGCAGTGCCCCTTGGCAGTATTGAAGATATGAAAGATTTTCATAAAACCTTATCAAAGGCCTGGTCCAAAATGGCTGACTATGATAAGGCCCTTTTTCATTATGAGCAGCATATACTTTTACGTGACAGTGTTATGAAGGAAGAAAATAAAAAAGCCGGAATAAAAAAACAATTGC
>JACMLS010000985.1 GCA_014379485.1 Bacteroidia bacterium
GGTAACAGAAAGAATTTTTTGTTGGACAGTGTTTGGAAATTTTATTATCCAAAAGGAAAAATTCAAAAAACAGTTGATTACCAATATGGAAAAAAAAATGGCCTTGTAACTAATTTTGATACAGCAGGAAAAATTTCTTCCAAAGAAAATTATAAAGATGATATAAGGAACGGAAATTCTTACGTGTATTACAACTCAGGAAAAACACATTTTGTTGTTCCCTATGTAAAAGGAAAACCAGATGGGGAGGCAAGAGAATTTTCTGAAGATTCTGTACTGATAGGAATTACCAATTACAAAGCAGGTTTTATTGATCGTTTTGAAAAACTGAACCGCACAGATGAAAAAGGTCTTAAGCAAGGCAAGTGGAAAGAATTTTTTGATGACGGAACAGTAAAAAAAGAAATTAGTTACCGCGACAATACCTTGGATGGTTATGTAAAAGAATTTGATAAGAAGGGAAATATTGTAACAACAGAAAAATTTAATTCCGGAAAAAAAATAGAAAATCCAAAGGAATTAAGGGGAATACAGTTTTACAAAGAATATTATGCAGACAGAACCTTGAAATTTGAAGGAGGTTTTATTGATAATTATCCGCAAGGATTTCATTATTATTATAACGAAAAAGGAATTTCAGATTCGACACTTTATTATGATGAAGGATTTTTATTAGAGAAAGGAAAGACAGATACACTGAGGAGAAAATTTGGAAAGTGGACTGAATACCATGTTACAGGAGAATTGCGTGGAAGCGGAAATTATACAACCGGAAAAAAAACGGGTGAATGGAAATATTTTTATAATGCAGGCAAAACAGAGCAAACCGGTAAATACGACGCAGCCGGTTTACAGGAAGGCCCGTGGAAATGGTATTATGAGAACGGAAATTTAATGAGAGAAGAATTTTATGTAAAAGGAAAGCGGAGCGGAGAGCTGGCAGATTATACAGAAGAGGGAAAAGTAATTACCAAAGGAGAATACATTGATGATAACCAGGAAGGCCCCTGGGAGTATGAAATGGGAAATTATAAGGAAAAAGGAAATTATTCTTTAGGTTTACGTGATAGTGTGTGGAACGCCTGGTATACCACCACCGGAAAATTACGTTACAACGGTAACTGGAGTGGCGGTATGCCCGAAGGAAAACACGTTTGGTATTTTGAGAATGGAAAAAAAATGTTCGAGGGCCCTTTTACCGCCGGCGAGCGCAACGGAGACTGGAAATTTTATGATGATAACGGCATGCTTTTTTTGGTTATTACCTATCAAAACGACCAGGAAACAAAATTCGATGGAATAAAAGTTTATCCTACTTATGAGGAAGCTATGAGTATTTTTGATAGTTTTAAAAAAGAAAATACTACGCCCGATAAGAATAAAAAGAAAGAGGAAAATGAGTCTGAAAACTAAAACACCCCTCCGTTCAAAAAACGGAAAACAGGCCCTCGTAAGAAAAAGCAGCCCAACAAACGGGCAGGCAAAAAGATCAGTAAAAACAATTGCTGTAAATAAGAAAAGCAATTCTGTTGTTAAGCAAACCACAGCAGATAATTTTTTTAATAATCTTAAGATCATAGAAGATCTTCCGAGCGGGTTTATTTTATTTGATGAAAAAAAAATACACCTCATTAATAAAAAAGCAGCGCAGGCTTTTGGTTTAAGTAAGGTTCAGAAAGAAAATCCGGCAACACTTTCGCTGTATGATTTTATACATACTGACAGCAAAAAATTACTTAAGAGGAATTGTAAAAGTTCAGCAGTTGGAGAATGTGTTTTCAGGGTTCTCGTAAAAACAAAAAAAACAGCAGAATTACCTGCAGAAATAAAACTTGCAGAAACAAACCTGAACGGAAAAAAAGTATACGCTGCGCTCATGTGCGAGGCAAGCGATAAAATAAAACTGGAAGAAGAGCTGGAAACTTACCGCAATGATTTTAATCTTATTCTTTCATGTATTGACGAAGTGGTGTATTACGTAGACCAGACCACGGGAGTAAAAGGAAAAAGAGTAAAATACATTTCTGATCACATCCGCAATATTATTGGTGTAGATAAAAATGCCTACGAAGCAAAATCAAAACAATTACTTGAGTATTGCCATCCTGACGATGTTCCGCAAATAATTGAAGTTGCAGAAAAACTTAAGAAAGAAAAAAATCCGATAAAATTCTCTTATCGTTTCAAACATTTGCAAAACGGAAAATATATCTGGCTCGAAGAAAGAATTTTTCCGCAATTCAATAAAAAGAAAGAACACATTGGTAATTTTGGTGTAAGCCGTGATGTAACCAAAGAAAAGAATTTTGAGCAGAAGCTGATGGAAAGTGAAGCAAGGTTTCGCCTGCTTGCAGAAAATGCCAATGATATTATTTACAAATGCAATTATTTTCCGGAAGCGCAATACGAATACATTAGCCCTTCCGTAAAAAAAATATTAGGTTATTCTCCGGCAGAATTTTATAAGAATGCTGCCTTTGGAATGAGTATTATGCATCCTGATGACCTTAGCGATATTGATTTCAGGGGCGAGGATGAGAACAGCGAACAGCCCGTAACAAAAACATCCAGGTATTTTCATAAGAACGGCAACATGGTCTGGCTCGAAACCAGTTATTCTTTTTTCAGAGATGAGAAAGGAAAAATACTGGCCATACAGGGAATATCAAGAGACGTTACTAAAGAAAAAGAAGCAGAATTAAAAGTAGAAGAGAACGAAAGAAAATTCCGCCTGCTTGCAGAAAATGCACACGATATTATTTTTCACTACAAATTTTTAGACGAGCCGGGATACACTTTTATGAGTCATTCCGTAATAAAAATTTTAGGATATACACCAGAAGAATTTTATAAAGACCCGTTTTTAGGATATAAAATTCTTTACCCCGAAGACAGGCCTATTCTTGGCGACTCTGAAACAAACACGCGCGAAAAACATCCGGTCTCTAAAGAAGTACCCGAAACAACATTGCGCTACCTTGCTAAGGACGGAAGAATTGTATGGTTGCAAACAACCTACTCGCAGGTAAGAGATAAAGAAGGAAGAGTAGTTGAGTTGGAAGGGATTTCGAGAGACATTACAAAACAAAAAGAATCAGACCTTGCGCTGTTTGAAAGCGAAAGAAAAATAAACTCATTGCTCGGAAATTTACCCGGCATGGCTTACCGCTGCCAGTATAACGAAAGCTGGACCATGTTGTTTGTAAGCCACGGCTCTGAAGAACTTACCGGTTATTTACCTGCAGAATTTTTAAACAACGCAGCAATTCCTTTTTCGGCCATTGTGCACCCCGAAGATATTTTAAGGGGCCGGCCTGAAATTGAAAAGGCAATAAAATCAAAAACCACCTTTGAGATTGAATACAGGATCATAAATAAATCGGGCGAAATAAAATGGGTGTGGGAAAAAGGAGAAGGTGTTTACAATCAGTCAGGGCAACTTTTATTTATTGAAGGGTTTATTACAGACATTTCTCAGCGCAAAAAATTTGAAGTTGAATTAAACCAGAAGTGGACAAATTTTCAGAGCCTTGTTGATACATCGCCCGACGGAATTTTTATTTTGCAACATGCCCGCGTTGCCTATGCAAATCCGGCAGCCTTACGAATAATGGAAATAGACAATATGGAAGCGGCAACAAAAATAAATGTGCTCGATCTTATTTTGCCCGAATACCATTCGCTTGTAAGAGAAAGAATAGAACGTACCGTTGCAGGAGAGAATTTTGATTTTTATCACGAATACAAAGTACACACCGTAAAAGGAAAATTATTGGAAATAGAAGTAAGATCCATTCCCATAATTTTTAACCAGAAATTCGCGCTGCAGATAATATTTCATGACCTTACAGCGCACAAACAATTAGAGCACCAGCAAATTCGTGCGCAATTGGCAGAAGAGGCAAACATAAAGTTGCAGGAAGAAATTTACGAAAGAAAAAGAATAGAATCAGAGTTAAGGCAAACACAAAAATTTACCCGTCTGCTCATAGATTCTTCATTAGATATGATCTGTGCAGCAGACCGCGACGGAAAGATCATTGAGTTTAATTATGCAGCGCAAAGTGCGTTTGGATATAGTTTTGAAGAGGCGTACGGCAAACCACTTACTATGCTTTACGCAAACGTAAAAGAGCGTACCGGAATTTTAAGCCAGATGGTGGATAACGAAACGCCTTTTAGCGGAGAAGTTATTAATAAACGCCGCAACGGAGAAACATTTATTTCTTACCTCTCTGCCACCATTCTTAAAGATGAGAACGGAGAACTTATAGGAAGTATGGGGGTAAGCAGAGACATTACCAAACTAAAAATGGACGAGTTGTTGCTGCGCGAGAACGAAGAAAGGTACCGCGCAATTTACAACCAGGCCTTTATTGGTATTGCCCGGGTAGATATTTATTCAGGTAAATTTATTGAGGTTAACTTAAGGCTGTGCGAAATTCTGGGATATACCAAAGAAGAACTGTTAAGAAAAACCACATTTGAAATAACGGTAAAAGACGATCATGATAAACTCTCGCTCTCCGATCAATTATCGGGCGACGGGTTTTTTGTACAGAGAAGGTATGTTCACAAAAACGGGTCGGTAGTTTACATGAACCTTTCCTACTCATTAGTAAAAGATGTAACCAACAACCCCCTTTATTTTGTGGTGGTGTATGATGATATTACACGAAATAAAATTTATGAGCAAGAGATCTTAAGCCAGTCTTCCAAACTAAAAGCAATTTTTGAAAGCTCTTCTCATTTGGTATGGACCGTTAACCGCAATTATGAAATTACATCTTACAACAGTAATTTTGCAGATGTAATAAAAGAAAAATTCAAGATCTCTCCTACCCTTAACCGTAAACTTCAAGACTATCTGAGCACAACAGACGCACTTGAGTATTCAAAAGACTGGATTACAAAGTATGAAAGTGTATTTGCAGGAAACAAATTAAAATTTGAAAAAGCAGATCATACCGGCCGGGGCGAGGAAGTGTTCCGCGAAGTTTTTCTTCATCCTATTTACAACGAAAAGAATAGGGTGGTAGAAATTGCCTGCATTGCGCATGATATTACAGAAAGAAAATTCTTTGAGCGGCAAATTACAGAACAGTCTGCAAAACTCAACGCAATTTTTGAAAGTACCACGCACATGATCTGGACCATGAACAGGAACCTGGAACTCACATCGTTTAACCAGAACTATTCTGACGAATCTGAGCGCCTGTTTAAATTTAAACCCACGCTTAACCAGAACATGGCAGAAGCAATGTCAGGCACCGTTCAGCACGCCGAAATGGAATTTTGGGCAGAGAAATTTACAAAAGTGTTTGAGGGAGAGCGGCAGCAATTTGAAATGGTTACTGAGGGAATGCAGGAAGACGAAAAGATCTGCCGCGAAATTTATCTGCATCCTATTTTTAATGAGAAAAAAGAAGTTGTAGAAGTATCAGGAATTGCACAGGATATTACAGAACGAAAAAAATACGAAAAACAAATTGTAGAACAATCTGCACAGCTCAAAGCAATTTTTAACTCAAGCTCGCATTTGATCTGGACGGTGAACAAAGACCTGGTAGTTACTTCTTACAACGATAATTTTTACGAACGTATAAGCAACAACAAAGAATCTTTTCACATCCTTAAAAAAGGAAAGGGGCATATTAACCCCAACAACCCCAGTTATGGAATGTGGCTTAATAATTATGAAAAAGCATTTAAGGGGCAGTCTCAGCATTTTGAAACACATACAACAAACACCAGCGATGAACCCCTTTGGACCGAGATCTTTCTTGAACCTATTATTGGTATAGAAGGAAACGTAATTGAAGTTTCTGGCATTGCACATGATATTACTGAAAAGAAAATGGCAGAAGGCCAGCTGAAACTTTCTCTCAAAGAAAAAGAAGTGCTGCTAAAAGAAGTGCATCACCGTGTAAAAAATAATTTACAGGTAATCAGCAGCATTCTTAACCTTCAGTCTTCTTACGTAAAAGATCAGAAAACACTTAACCTGCTTAAAGAGTGCCAGAATAGAATAAAATCAATGGCATTTATTCACGAATCGCTTTACCAGAACAAAGATTTTTCTGCCATTAATTTTTCTGAATACCTGGTAATGCTGTCTAATAATTTATTACACTCTTACGGCCTTATTGAGAACCGCATAAAACTTGTGTTAGACGTAGAACAGGTTGCGCTGAACCTTGACCTTTCCATTCCCTGCGGTTTAATTGTAAACGAGATCATTTCAAACGCGCTTAAATATGCTTTTCCGAATGAGCGCGAGGGAGAAATTCATATTTCTCTTAAGAAGAAAGGCGATAAACTCTTCCTTTCTATTGGAGATAACGGAATAGGATTGCCAAAAGAGCTTGACTTCAGAAATACCGAATCGCTGGGCCTGCAGCTCGTTGTTACCCTGGTAGAGCAGCTGAACGGAGAAATAGAGGTAGATTTGTCGAGCGGAACGAATTTTTTAATTAATTTTACCTATAATATCACTAAAAACTAAGTTATGTCAAAAACAAACATTTTAGTAGTTGAAGACGAAAGCATCGTTAGCAAGGATATTCAGAACTCTCTGAAAAAACTTGGCTATAACGTGGTGGGCGCCTGTAACAAAGGTGAAGACGCAATTGATGCGGCCCGCGAAAAACGTCCGGACCTGGTATTAATGGATATTATGCTTAAAGGAGAAAAAAGCGGAATAGAAGCTGCCGACGTGATCCGTTCTGAAATGAATATTCCTATTATTTTTCTTACCGCTTATGCAGATGAGAGTACACTTTCTAAAGCAAAAGTAACAGAGCCTTATGGTTATATATTAAAACCGTTTAAAGAAATAGATCTGCACAGCTCTATTGAAATGGCTATTTACAAACACAAAAAAGTAAGCGAGGTACAAAAAGAACGCGATTTTCTTTACTCTTTGGTTGAGAACAAAGACAGCAACACCAAAGACATTATTTTTGTAAAGAGCAATAGCCGTATGGTGAAAGTAGACATGAAAGATATTTTTTATGTGGAAGCGCTTAAAGATTATGTGGTGATCAATACAGCCGTTACACGCTACACCATTCACTCTACCATGAAGGATATTGAAAAGAAACTGAATCCAAACGATTTTATTCGTGTTCACCGCTCTTTCATTGCCCGCGTAGATAAAATTATCGCAATAGAAAATCACACACTTGTTTTAGAGAACGACAAAAAAGTTATTCCTATCGGAGGATCTTATAAAGACGATCTGCAAAAGAGATTGAATATGGTTTAGGCCGGTCCTGGCCGTAACAGATTAAGGGGTTAGTTGTAAGTTATCTGTTATCAGTGAATAGTTTAATTCGATAATGTCAGGTAAAACAACAACCATTAACTAATAACTGACAACCCTTAACTTTTTTACATGCGCATTCTCTTAAAAGAACAAATAACTCTAGAGCAACTAAAAGACAGAATTGCCCAACAGTTTCCTGATTGCCAGCTTTCGTTCAGAACAAAAAATCTGCTCATTGTAAAAAAATCAAAAACAGCCGCCGCAATGGTAATGGTGGGTAAACAAAAAGTTACCGTTAACGAAGGTTTTCCTTCTGTGGGCGGACAGCTTGTATTTGTTGCCTGCATTTTGTTACTGGGTATTTTAATTCCGATGATTGTTTATTTTTCTGCATTTTTTCCGGCACAAAAAAAAATCAGAAATGAAGTGGCAGATTTTGTGAAGCAAGAATACGGTCAGGCTTCGACTGGCTCAGCCTGACAAATTTTTTTCGACCCAAGGCTCCCTCATCCATTCAACCGTGTTTACCAAAGAAGAATTAATAGAGAAGTACAAAGATTTTTCTACTGAGAAATTAGTGAAGATTGCTTCTTCTTCAGAAAGCTATACTGCAGAAGCTATTGAAGCGGCTAATGAACTGATAGATCAAAAAGGCGGACGTGAAGCCTTGCAGGCAGAAATAGAAGAGAATAAGAAAGCAGAAAAATTAAAAATTCTTATTCCAAATGAAACAAAAAGTATTTTTAGAAAAGTAAAAGAGCTTTATAAATCGGGTTTGTCAGAAGAAGAAATTCAGAACCAAATAAATGCGGAAGTTTTAGGAATAGAAAAAACAAAAGAAATTGTTACTGTTGCAATATCAAGGCTTAACAGGAAGCGAGAGAACCAAAGAATAACGAATAAAACGATTGGGGGTTGTGTGATAGGAGGTCTTGCCGGATTTTTATTAAATACATTCTTGTTTTGTAACGGTTTTCAAACTTTCAACAAGGTTCCCAATCTTATTTATGGCGCGTTTGTTCTTATAAACTACGCCATCATTTACCTGATCACCAGGCAATCATTTAAAAATGTTTTAATACTGATTGTTTGTTTGAGCATGGCCGCTGCTTCTATGATCGCGGGAATTTTTGTATGGCGTTATATTTTCTGATTGCAGAAGAGAAACTGACTATTTGTAAAATTTTGGAATGGCGTGTTGCATCCGCAAATCTTCCTAAACAAAGATTAAGCTATTGCAAGGGACTTTTGGGACTCACGGGACATAAGGCTCTTGCGTCCCGCGAGTCCCAAAGGTCCCTTGTGGCTAGTGATAAAAATTCCGGAAGAGAATTTAAACGCAGGTGATTGATTCTTTTGTGGAATGATGGGTGTGGAGTTCGCTGAAGAGAAAGAGTTTTACTACAGGGTACACAACCCATTCTTCCACCCTTCCTCCCGATAGCTATCGGGACTTCCAACCAAAAGAGCAACAAATTTTTCGGTAGTTAATCTTTAATTCAAACGATCAGAAAGTTTTTCTATCAGCTCGTCTTTTGTTTCAGCGTCAACAATTCTTTCTTTTGCTTCGGGCATTTCAACAAAACTTCCGCAGGCTTCTGCAAACCAGCGCAACTCCTGTTCGCACTCCTTTAGCAGGCAATGCAGCTCGGTTGCAACAGTAGTGTTTCCGCTTACAAGCGCTTCTCTTCTTTTTAAAAGATAGAGTTGTTTGTTCTGCGCAAGCTCTTCTGTTTTTTTCTGTACAAGAGCGTAGATCAGCTGGCTGCTCATTCCCTCTTCTATACTGTCGTCAATCCACTTCTCTACCTCTTCGCGGCTTGTAAAACGATGATTGTAATTTTGCATGGATGGATGGTTTCGATAAATTTAATTCAGTAAAGGGCCTTTTTAAATTTGTAAGCGCGGCAGTTATTAACACGCCTTTGTTGAGGGACGAGGGACGAAAGGCGGGTGAAAAGTGACAGCGCCCTCACTCGTCCCTTTCCCTCGCCCCTTCATTATTGCACTTTTCAACTATTTTTTTTCAGTTGAACGGAGGTTCCTTTTCAACCATCGAATTAAAAGTAAGCGTGTTTATTAATTGAGTACCTTCAAGTATAATTAAAATAAATCCTATGAAATAGTCTTGCTCCAAAACACAAAAAACAACAAGACGTATTCCATGTGACCTTAACTTAAAAACCATATACACATGAAAAAAATAATTACTACTCTTTGTTTAATCTCTGCACTTGCCGGTTTTTCTCAGCCCACTTGGAACCCCGAGATCTGTATGGTTACGGTTGATTCTGCCACAGCTTCGTACGTTAGCGTTATCTGGAATAAACCTGCTGTTACAGATATTGATAGTTTTTATGTGTACCGCGAAGTAACGGTTTCTGTGTTTTCAAAAATTGCAGCAGTTGCTTATACGGACTCAAGCGTGTACGATGATATTGCAGTGAACGTAAATACCACGTCGTATAATTACAAGATCAGCGCAATTGATCTGAGCGGAATTGAAGGCCAGCAAAGTAATGCTTCAAATTCTATAAAGCTGAACGTAGCGTTTAAAGCGGGTTACGATAGTTGCTGGTGGACCTCGTTTCAGAATTTCAGCAACCCCGCAACCGGTTTACGTTGTGTGTGGGATTCAAGCGGTGCCATGGCGGCTTTTGCGCCTATTGGATCAACTTTCTCGCCAACCTGGGTAACCTGGAACCACATGAACCAATCTGCGGCAGACAGCTCTCATTACCGCCTCGAAGCTTATGTAACAAATTCATGTGATCCGAGCCGCGCCATCATCAACACATCGCGCTCTAACGTAAAAAATCTTGCAAGTCCAACCATGTTCATTAACGATCCGCAACAGGCAAATCTTTTGGTGCGCGCATTCCCAAATCCATCTAACGGAATTTTTAATTTAGAATGGAACGGCTCTATGCAAATAGGCAAAATAGAAATTGTAGACGTTGCGGGCCAAATCGTTCAATCATTTATTCCTGAAAAAGAATTGCTCAAAAAAACTGTTGATCTTTCATCTAACGCCAAAGGATTTTATTTTGTGCGCTTCCATTCTGCAAAAGGAATTATTTCTAAGCGGATTGTGAGTATGGAGTAAAGAAAGTGTAATTTGTTGTAATCCGCCTCCACTAAAGTTTCTGCGGATAAAATTGGGTAATTGATTGAGGTCGGTTACCCTTTTTTGTTTTTACAAATTTTGTGGTTTGAAAAGTCATGAGTTTTCGTTAAATTTGTAATATATGCCTACGGTGCTTTATATTTTTGGTTGGCGACTTTTTTTCTACTCAAATGAGGGTTCTGAACCAATACACATTCATGCTGAAAAAGGCGATATGGAATGCAAGTACTGGCTTTTAATAGAAGAAGTAGAAATAAGAGAAGCCTTTGCATACAATATGAATCCGGCAGCGAAAAAAGAAGTAAAAAAAATAATATATCAGCATTTTGATTTAATAGTAAACGCCTGGAATACTTATTTTAATAAATAAGAAAATGATCGCAACTCACACCATTCAGGAAATTTCTTTTGACAGAGAAAGTATCTCATTAAAAATAGACGGAAAGCCGGTCAAAATTCTTTTAGATAAAATCTCTTCTAAGTTAAAAGCAGCAGATGACATGCAAAGAA
>JACMLS010000986.1 GCA_014379485.1 Bacteroidia bacterium
AAATTATCTGGGCAAGCGTATCGCAACCGTTGTTATACAATTGTTTATCGTAAACATAACTTTTCTTTTCCTTACTGAGCGGGTCCGTAAGCTGCACCACATCTTCGTTCTTTTTTTTGCGTGGGCCTTTTTTTCTTGACTCACCTGCATAGGAAGTAAGAATACAAAGAGAAATAATTATTGTTAGGATTTGTTTCATTTTATTTTGTACAAGATAGAAAGCTTTCTGAATTACCGGTCAATAGATGGTATACGATTTATCAACAGCAAGGTTTTCATAAGGAATGCTAAAATTTGTAAGCGAATGGCTGGAAGAATGGAAATCGCCTGTGATATACTAAACTTTAATTCTTCCTGAAATTTTCCATTTTGCTTCTCACCCAGTCCAAAGCTTCTTCTTTTGTGGAAAAATAATTTGTTTCTGCCTGTGGTTTGCCGGCTTGGATAAAATGTTTTGACTCGAGTTTGTTTTGAAGGGAACTTGCTATGAACGCCCTGCAGATAAGTTTTGAGGTACGTTCATCTCTTACACTGGAGATCTTGCGGGTTATTTCGCGGATAATGATATTTTTTTTATTGAAATCGTAGATTAGGCCATGGGGCTCTCCCTGCGCAAGTTTTAAAAGGTTACCCAAAAGTTCTACAGCCGCAGATTCATCAACGTCAGTATCCTTCGAAAAAACTGTCATAATTATACCAGGCTCCTCCAGATACATTTCGCAAAAAGAAAGCACAATGCGTTTAGCATCCATAAACAATGGTTTTTGATTCCACGGGCAAACTGGGGAGGCCCTGCTAAAAAGGGGTTTGTGATCTGTCCGAAAAGTTTAAAATCACAAGGGGCCAAATATAAAACGGTTTAGTTGCTTTGCCAAGCTATTTTCTAAGATGAAACACCTATTTTTACCTATAAATTAATGTTTTCTTCCTCCGAAACCAGAGGGACGAAGGACGAAGGAAAGGGACGAGTGAGTATACGTCCCCTTTTCACTCGTCCTTTGCCCCTCGTCCCTTAATTTGTAATTTTGCATTTTATTAAAAACCAATGTTCGGCGAGTTTCGTGAATCTTTATTGGTAATTATCTCCACCCCCATTTACGCTGTTGTGATTGGGGCAGAGATCTTGTTTTCTAATTTTCACAAACAAGGCACTTATAGTAAAAAAGGAACGGTAGAAAATATTTACCTAATGTTCCTTAATATGGGCCTTGATATTTTAATGCGCGTTGTTTGTCTTGCCATTTTAAATTACTTTTTCAGGTTCCGTTTTTTTGAAATAGAAAATGTGTGGTTGTACTGGATAACACTTTTGGTGGCTCAGGATTTTATGTTTTTTCTTTTGCATTGTGTTGATCATTATTGCAGGTTTTTTTGGGCAGTACATGTTACGCATCACAGCAGCCAGGAGTTTAATTTAACCGTTGGTTTCCGCTCTTCTGTTTTTCAACCTTTGTACCGTTTTATTTATTTTATTCCGCTTTCATTTTGCGGGTACGATGGTAAAGACGTTATGTTTATGTACAGTGCCACGCAGATCTACGGAATTTTAATACACACCAAATACATTAAAACGCTGGGGCCTTTAGAGTGGATTCTTTCAACCCCCTCTCACCACCGTGTGCACCATGGCAGCAACATCGCTTATCTGGACCGGAATATGGGTATGGTTTTTATTTTCTGGGATAAACTTTTTGGCACCTTTACAAAAGAAGAAGAGGAAGTGCGTTATGGTTTAACCGAAAATATTCAATCTCATAATCCGGCAAAAGTTGTTTTTCATGAATGGGGTGCTATTTTAAAAGACCTTAAGAAATCAAAAAAATTCTCTGATAAATTTATGTACGTCTTTGGTCCGCCTGGCTGGAGCCATGACGGGAGTAAGAAAACCGCTGTGCAGTTGCGGGCTGAGGTGAAACAGAAAATTGAGCGCGGGGAGTATAAGGGTTAAGCAGTTCCCGCGTTTTTTTAAACAGTAGATTACAATAAATAATTTAATCAAGGTCAGCCGTGAACTACTGTATTGGTAAATTTTGCTCTGTTTCGTTTCTTTTGTTGCTGTTTTTTTATACAGAAGCAAGAAGCAGAAAAATTGACTCATTGCAAAATCTGCTAAAACAGGATTTTACTATTTGTCCTTTAAAATGTTCTAATGACTCGGTAAAAGTTATTCATCTTAACGAGCTGTCTTTCGAATACCTGGTTACGGGTGTTTATGACAGCGCAATGCTAAATGCAAAAAATGCACTGTCTCTTGCAGAAACTATAAAATTTAATAAGGGTCGCTCAACTGCGCTGAATACAATTGGTGGTATTTACCGCAGGCTCGGAAATTACGATCAGGCACTGCACTTCTTTTTTATTTGTCATCAGTTGCAGGAAGAAAGCGGCGATTTACCGGGCATTGCTTCGTCCTACAGCAACATGGGCATTATTTACACTGAAAAAGGAGATTTTGCAGAAGCACTTAAAAATTATTTTGCCGCCCTTAAGATCCGCGAAAAAACCGGAGACAAAATAAAAATTGCTGATTCGTATACCAACATAGGTAATGTATATGCCGAAATGGAAAAATTTACAGAGGCGCTTGATTTTCATAGCAAAGCACTGGCCATTCAAAAACAGACAAAAGATAAAACAGGAGAGAGCGATTCTTATACAAACCTGGCCACCGTTTACAATGCAAGCGGAAATTTTGACGGGGCATTGAGTATGATGAAAATATCACTGAAGATCAAAGAAGAAACAGGAGATAAAAACGGAATAGGGTTGGTATATAATAATATTGGAAGTATTTATGCAGGAGCAGGAGATTTTACAAATGCACTTGAAAATTTTACACACGCTTTAAGAATAAGAGAAGAAATTGGCGATAAAAGAGGTATTGCTACCAGTTGCCTTAATCTCGGAAATCTTTACCAGATCCTGAAAAAACCTGCCCAAGCAATGAGCGTACTTGAGCGGGCCTTGAAACTCTGCATAGAAACCGGCTCTAAACGAAGAACCGCAGAATGTTATAAATCCCTTTCAGCTCTTGCCAGCGAATCGGGCAATTATAAAGGAGCATTTGAATTGTATAAATTACATATTGTTTATCAGGACAGTTTACAAAACGAAGGCAACACAAAAAAAACAATACAACTGCAAATGCAATATGATTTTGATAAAAAGTCTGCCGCCGATTCCATAAAAAATTCTGAAGCAAAAAAGTTTGAAGAAGTAAAACACCAGCATGAAATTGCAAGGCAGAAAACATTTACGTATGGTGGAATTGCCGGTTTTTTAATTATGATCATTGTTGCCGGAATTTCTTTTGTGGCTTTCCGTAACAAGAAAAAAGCAAACATTGAAATTCAACGTCAGAAACACATGGTAGAAGAAAAGCAGAAAGAGATTCTAGACAGCATTTACTATGCGAGAAGGATTCAGCGTGCTTTGATTACGAGTGAGAAGTATATTGCGCGAAAACTGAGGGAAAGAAAACGGATTTAATTTACTTTCCTTTTAATTTCTCAGGCTTTTTCATTTCTACCGTTTTAAATTCAATGTCGCTTTCTTTCCAGCGAAAAGTCTTGAGCATGTGCACAATGTCTTCGCGCAAAAAATCTACAACGGGCTGCAAAGAATCTATGTTTGGTTTTACGCTGAAGTATAAAGCACCGCGAATAAAATTTTTACTGCTGTCTGTTAAATAAAACTGAATGTTGCTGGCCGCGTTGCCGTTAATGTCATACCACAAACCATACACTTTTGCAGAATCGCGCACAATTAAATTTTCTGTAAGGCCGTTTGCTCTTACAGTATGAATTTTTGCGAACTCGTTGCAATCGTTCATATAAGTTCTCAGCGCATCCTTACCGGGAACTGTTTTGTAACTCAAATGCACAATGGCACCAAAGCGCGGATAATAAATATTCTGCCAGCAGGGTTCTGCATTTTTTTCCATATTATCTACCACCCACGAGTACTTTGGGGTTTCAAATGCAAACGGACAAAGACTATCGTACATTTTGTAGTGGTGCTTTGGCAGGTCTATACGAAAATAACCGCGGGGTTTTGGAATACTGGTGTCATCAGGATCAGGATCGCAGGAAACAAAAACCGAGGAGGTGATGAATAAAGCACAAAAAAAGATAAAGGGTTTCAACCGCATGGTCTTATAACTGAATTTCATTGGCAAAGTTACATCCGATAGCTATCGGATTCAGATCTTATTCAATCGCTGTAAAAAGGTGTCTTTTTTTCTCCTGGAAATTTCTACCTGCGTTCCGTCGCTCATAATTGCATAACCGCCATCTACTTTTAAAAAACGCACAACGTGGCTCAGGTTAATGAGGTGATGATGGTGAACGCGTATAAATTCGTTTTCAGGCAAAAGATCTTCGTAATGTTTAAGGCTTGCGCTTACCATTATTTTTTTTCCTCCTACCAAAAAGAAATTGGTGTAACTGCCTTCTGCCTCGCAACGAATAATGTCTTTAACGGCAATGATTTCGTAAGCGTTACCGGTGGGCAACGTTATTTTATTAAAATTGTCATCGGCCTTTTTAAGATTTTGCAAAAGATGTGCAAGATTTTCTACCGTAGAAAGACTGTTCTTTTTTTCTTTGATTTTTTCTACAGCTGCTTTTAATTCTTCTACATCAATGGGCTTTAATAAATAATCGATAGCGCTGTATTTAATTGCCTTGAGCGCAAATTTATCTGTAGCGGTAGTAAAAATAATTTCTACTTTTTGTCCTTGTACTTTTTCAAGCATATCAAAACCCGAACCATCAGGCATTGTTATGTCTAAAAAAACAAGATCGGGATTATATTTTTTAATGGCATCTGCACCTTGTTCTACATTTTCTGCGGTAGCAATAATGCTTACGCCGGGGCAGTTTTGCGTTACCAGTGTATTAAGCAACTCCCTGCTTCTGGCTTCATCTTCTACTATAATGGCTCTGATCATGATTGAACGAATTTAGGTAATAGGAATGTAAATATCAACTCTTGTACCGGCCGGATCTCCATTTTCATGAAAAAGATCGGTTATTTTCATACTGAGTTCGCTGTTGTTAATGTTGTTTAAGAGTGTAAGCCTGTCCTGGGTAATTTTCATACCAAGTGAGCGGTGCTGATCTGATGCTTTCTGGCTTGTTTTAATTTCTCCTGCACGTTTTCT
>JACMLS010000987.1 GCA_014379485.1 Bacteroidia bacterium
ATCGGGACAGAGCTTCTTTTATGGGGCCCCGAAATCTGCAGGCAAAAAAACCAGATAAAATGAGGCCAGTCCGAAAATTAACGAAGAAAATATCTGCAAGAAGAAAAGACATTCTTTAAAATTCCTCGCAGATTAAATATCTTCTTATAGCCCTAAACTCATTTGAAGTTAGAATATTAAATACTTTTGAAGTTCGGCTAATTAATAATTTGAGGCAGAAGCGCTATAAAAAATTCGTTCAGCAGTTCTTTTTAAAATGAGAAGTGGCAGAAAACTCTTGACCTCTTTATTCTAAGGATACCTTGATTGTTTTTCTGATATTACCCCGTACAATATCTGCTATGTAAATTCCTGCCGCAGAATTTTCGAGAGAGATTTTTTTGTGATACACACCTTTAAAGTTTTCGAGCTTTTCAGAATAAACCACGAGCCCGATTGCATTCATAATCTTAATTTCAACATTTCCTCTTTCTTCAGTATCAAAACTCAGTGTAAAATTGCCGTTGCCGGGATTGGGATAAATGTTTGGATGGAAACCTTCATTTATGTTTTCCGCAATTCCAGCAAGAACACTCACATTAAAAGTATCGCTCGCAGAGCAACCGTTGGCGGTTGTTACAGTAACATAATATTGCCCTGATGATGTTATAGTGATCGCCTGAGTAGTATCTCCGTTACTCCATAAAAAAGATGAACCTGCATTTCCGGCATTTAATAAAATGCTGTCTGCCACGGTTGTATCGTTTCCAAAATTTACAACAGGTAGTTGATTAACTGTTATGAAAATTGTGTCAGTTGCAACACAAATTCCGTTGCCCACCGTTACACAATACATACCTGTAGTGCACGCATTCTGCATAGTATAGGTGCTTCCATTGCACCACTGGTAATAAGTGCCACCGCTTATATACGCGTTCAGTAAAATACATCCGCAAACACTTGTATCTGCGCCCAGGTAAAATGAAATAAAACCATTTACAACAACATTGATTGTATCGGAATCTATACAACCGTTTGAATTGCTTGCCTGCAAATAGTATGTTCCTGTTGATGAAACATTAATTGTCTGAGTAACCTGACCTGTGTTCCAGGAATAAACCAATCCGCTCACTCCGGCATCAAGTGTAAGATAACCTGTGCAAAAAGTAACGGTTGTATCATTACCTAAATCAATAGTAAGAGGAGAATTTACAGTTACTAAAACAGAATCCCTTGCGACTGCGCAACCATTTATTGCTGTTGCTTCAAGTACATAAGTAGTGGTTACAGTTGGAGATACTGTTACAGATGAATTAGTAGTTTGCCCGCCCTGAATCCATGAATAAGAAAAAGGACCAACTGCATTGGTTATTGATGAATTTAAAAGCACTGAATCTCCTGCACAGAAAATCGTGTTCCCTGCGGGAATTATACTTACAACAGGTTGCATTCCTATTGCAACTATATTATTTTGCAGAGAAATTGCTCCTGAAGTTGAAAGGGCTTTGCCATAAAGTGCCGCGCCATCCAATAAACTTATGGCTCCGTTTGCAAGCAGTGTTCCTCTGAAAACAGAACTATCTCCTAAAGTAAATTGGCCGTTTACCTGCCAGTACACGTTGCACAAAGAAGCTGAATTGATCAGTGTAATAGTTGAGAATGTACTTGTAGATAAAGCGCCATTGATCTTAAAAAAAAATAAAGAGCCGGCATCACCTTGGCCATCTAAAATTAAATTTCCGTTTAGTACTGAGGCAGCGCCAAGACAATAAACATCGGGACCAAGAACCTGGTTGTTTCCTAATGTGGTTCCTAAAACAGTACCACAGGTAAGGGCGCTCAAATTACTGTAAGCAACATTTACATCTGTTGCGGCTTGTGCAGAAGCGGGATCTGCAACATGTATTTGTCCAACTAATGTTCCCGGAGGAAATGCATTGAAAGCACCCACATCAGTTCCAACATTGCCTGTTACAGTAGTTGCAGCGCTAATATTATTAAAGGCACCGGCGGCTGTAAATAAGGCAAAACCAGAAGCTGTGCCTAAGTTAGGTGCACTTTGCCCCAAAGAAATGGTTTGAATAACAGAACAAGCCAAAATCAGGAATGCTGATTTTAAATTATTAAAATTCATTTTAGATAAATTTGGCACCGTTTGATATTAGTTAACTGATTTTATAATCGCAAATGCACACAACAAAAATTTAATGGACAGAAAGGATAGCTTTTTCACACTATTTATTTTTTATTTGTATAAATCTACGAACGACTCTCCGGCAACGCTTGCAAATTCGTTAATAACCCTTTTTTGATTGCCGATTGTCCCTTGATTTGTGCCGGAGAAAAAATCTGTTCGGTGATTCCCCACCAGCTAACGGAGAACAGGCTCGTCTGCCATTTCGTTGGCCATGGAAAGAAGATTAGGAAAGTTCCATGTTCCCGATGTCCGTTTTGCCAATCTGACAAACCGGTAAAGAACCCCCGAACAGATTTTTTTATTTCATTTAATATTCATCATAAAAATTTATTCTCAGCACAAAGCAAACACCAGTAAAAAAGCAAAACCAATTACAGCAACCAGGCCATGAAGCATTGCCAGCCATTTGGGAACTTTCTTTCCGGTAATATCTCTGTAATTAAGCATTACTCCCGCAAAGGCAGCAACAGCAAATACTATAATGCTTACCACGGGGCCTGTTTTATTATTAAAGCAATAAACGATCAGTAACACAATGCCTAAACCACCAAACAGGCCGTGAATTAATGTAACTGCTTTGGGCATTTGTTTATTCCGCATAATAAGCGAAAACAAATACATGCCCGAAATAGCTACCAATCCAAAAATGCTTATGGCTGCATAAATAGTTCCCATAATTTTATTTCAC
>JACMLS010000988.1 GCA_014379485.1 Bacteroidia bacterium
AACAAAAATTCTACAGTGTCTTGCCTGAGTTTTACGGCTCTGATTTGCTTGTCTTTACTGATGGTATAAACTTCTTCTTGTGCCGGATATGCCTTAAATTGAAGATTACGGGTTTCTTGGGTTAGGTAGTATTGTATTTTTCGGGCATCCGCAGTTGGTCGGCTGAGAGAATCATTGAATGGTAGAATATCTGCTAAAAATAGATTGAGCAGTGAATCCACGTTTCGGATCGCTTTTATATCATTGAGATTTTTCAGCCAAAATTTCATTTCATTTTTCTTCCCGAATTGAATTTCAATATAATTTCGCTTCGGAAGTGTCTGCGTTTCAAAAACACTTTTATTGATACCATTTTCTTTGTTGACTAAATCTTGGGCAAAAAGCATTTGGTTGATGCCCAAGACGAGCATCAAAATTATACCTATTTTTTTCATAATCTTTAGTTTTGGGGTTTTGAGAAGGGTTTTAGAAATTTTAAAGGTTCTTCTGAATCTGGAGAATTTCGGCTGGATTGGTTTGATTCTTGAAAAATACCAATATCAATTCTCACCAAATGTTCAGGTTGTTGTACAGATTTTTCAGGCTCTGTTTTCGTCAGTTCACTGACAGAAATCAAAGGAAAACGTGGTCTTGATTTTTTAGTTTTTGAAAAACTAAGCAGTTTCTGTACATGTTTTTGTGGAAAAGAATCCGGTTTCTTTTCTGTCATCAGCAAAGGTACTTTTTCAAGATTTTCAGTTTTTTGCATATATTCCTGCACAAGTGTTATTTCAGGCTTTGACTTGGTATTTTTCGTCAATAAATCAGATTTTACAACTGGTTTTTCAACAAATAATTCTGGCTTCGTTTCCTGCCTTTCCGGCAATTTTGTCTTATTTCCTTCTGTTTTTTGATACGTTTTCACAATTTGGTTATCAGGCTTTTTCTGAAAAAATAATAAAATTCCAACCATAATCAGGGTTATTGCAGCAGCTCCACGCCAGCTAATCCAATAGTTTTTTTTCTTCTCAGGCTTGAGATTTTCCTGCAATTTTCCCCAAAAAATTTCTTTGTCAAGACCCATTTCTGCTGGGGAATCATCCAGTGTTTTTATTTTTTGCTCAAAAAGTTTATCGATTTCTTCCGGTTTCATATTTTGATTTTTAAAGCAGGGAATAAGCGAATATTATTGCTTTTTTCCAGAAATAACTTCGAACAGGGCTTTGCGATGTTGGGGAATTTGAAAAACGTCCGCCCGGAACCAAAGCCAAATTTGAAAACTGATGATAAGATAACAGCAAAAAGCCAAATTGAAATGCGTTTTCCTGAACAAAAGCTGAACAGAATTGCAAATGCTCATTGTTATTCCATCCGCCCCAATATTGCAAAACCCAATGTTGCCTGTAGTGCCATTTTCTGTCTACCTAAAACGGCTTTTGTTTTACTATAAGAAATACTTTTTTTTCTTCACCTCTTTTAACTTTAAGTGAGATTTCTTTTTTAGTTTCTAAAATGTCATAAACACTGAAGTATTTGTCGCAGTTTGAAAAATCACTTAATTGTTTGCCATTGATGCTAATAATCTCGTCATTCAATGCTAATCCTGCTTTTTGAGCATTTAAATTATTGAAAAGTTTACTAACATAAATTTTGTTGCTGTCCAAGTTTATGTTAAAACCAAAAGTTTCAAAACTATTTTCAACGTCAGCATAAGGTGTTAAGATTAATTCTTCGTCTTTGAAGTTAAGTGTTACAATAAAATATTTTGTCAATTCCGAACCAAGCAAATTGTAATTATTTGACTTAGAAAAATAAGCAACTTTATTTTTTAATTCAGATTTTCCAATATTTATATTTTCTAATAAAGCGATATAACTCTTTTCTTTTACAACCCCATTTGCACTTATGTTTCCTTCTCCTTCTATTGTCACTATGTTGTTTGATTTTATGGAAGAAGCTGTTTTTTCTGTTAAAGATATTAGCCCTCCAAAACCAAAGTCTAACATAAACCTTTCTTGCTTTCCATTAATCATAAGTTTCAAAAAAGGATTTAGCGTTTTATCAAGTTCTATTTTGATTTTTTCG
>JACMLS010000989.1 GCA_014379485.1 Bacteroidia bacterium
TATGAAATTGCAGCCGGAAATTACGCCTACGCAGAAGAATTACTAAAGACAATTGAAAACCACTCTACAGAAACCGGAATGTTTCCTGAACAGATTTGGGATGCAGAAGATATTCCTGAAAAAAATCTAATTTATGGTAAACCAACAGGGGCAGCAATGCCATTGGTGTGGGCTCATTCTGAATACATAAAATTGTGCCGATCATTAAAAGAAAAAGAAATATTTGATATGCCGCAGCAAACAAAGAAACGCTATCTCATTGACAAAACAGGTTCAGAAATCTTTATCTGGAGTTTCAGTAACCACTACACGCACATTCCGAAAGGAAAAATTTTAAGGGTGCAGTGTCTTACAGCTGCTACTGTAAAATGGTCAACAGATGAGTGGGCTACAAGCAATGAGCTGGAAACATCAGACACGAAGATAGGCGTGCATTACGCAGACCTGTCCTGCAAAGAACTGGATCATGAGCAAAAAATTTCTTTTACTTTTTTCTGGCATGACTCAGGTACTGAAGAGAATAAAAAATATGAACTTACTATTGAAAAAAGCAAAATAATTCAAAAACAAAAAAGAAAAAAGGCTGCAAAGCCCATAGATAAAGATGCTACAAAGATTTTTCTTCCTTCTTAAATTCTTAAGAAAAGAATCTTTTTTATCTTTTGCAGGAAGTTTTTTTATGACAGAAAAAACTATACTGAATATTCCCTGCCACCCGGCGGGGAATTCTTTTTTTATGTAATCCGTTCATAGTTGTTTTAATAAAAATTACTAAACCACTATTTTCCTTTTTCAGCTATTGAAAAGAATGCGTTAACGAATATGTAAAGTATATCGCTGATTAGCGGCATAACTTTGATAAAAGTCGCAAAAACATAAGCTATGCCACCCTTAAAACCCAAACATATTTTTATTGTAGATGATAATGAGATCTATGCCATGATGCTGGATTATATTTTGTCGAAAGACAGTATTTACAATTTTGTAAGTTTTAAATCAGGAGAAGAGTGTCTTGCAAACCTGTACCTGAATCCGGATGTAATTATACTTGATTACGGATTACCCGGTATTAACGGATACGAAACACTTCTTGAGATTAAAAAAAGAAATCCGGGCATTCATGTTGTTATTTTAACGGCTAATAAGGATAAAAAGCAAGGAGAGGAATTGCTTAAAGCCGGAGCAGATTACATTGTCTTAAAGCAAGGGCACGGAGAAACGCAGATCGTTGAAAAAATAGAAGCGGTTTTGAGGAAGGATGAGTTCAATATGGATAAGTCATTCATTAAAAAACTGTCTTACTTCTTTTTGATTGTCGGAATTGTTGCGCTGGGATTTTTTTTATTTAAATAACAAGGAGAGAAATGTTACAATTTAGTTTCACGAAGATTTTTAAAAAAGGGAGGTATATCATGATCTGTCACATTCTTTTTTATTCAGCAATATGTTCAGCAGCTGTTTTTTCTGTGGGTTTTCCTGTGGAAAAACGAATGCTGGTTGACTCAAAAAAAACCGCTTTACAGTTTTCTGTTTCCAGTATTAGTTCCAACACGTATTCACTTATAAATAA
>JACMLS010000990.1 GCA_014379485.1 Bacteroidia bacterium
AAAAAAGTAAAAGAAGCCGCAAAGATCACAGATGCAAAAGGAGTGGTTACTTATGAGGCAGAAATTGACAACGCTGATTATATTTTTGACAGCACCGGAAATTTTCTGAAAAAAGAAATTGAATCCGATAGCGATAAAGACGACGATAAAAAATAATTAATTTTTGTTTACTGATTTTGTTTTAGCCCCCCCTTCGTTTAAATCCGGAGGGGTTTTTCATGCCACAGATTTCGCCGATTACCACAGATTAAGGCGCGCAGATTTATTTTTTGATTAATCTGTGTTTTCAATCTGCTTAAATATGTGCAATCTGTGGCATAATATTGGAATTGTAAGATTTTGTTGCTAATTTTAGTGTGATGAAAAATCTGTGTTTTTTCTTTGTGTTTATTTTCCTTTCCGGAAGTTTTTTTGCTCAGGAGCCTCCTAATGTTATTAAGGTCCGAAGGCAACAATTGCTAAAAAAAGCTGAGTATGATGAAACCGATTACAAAGTAATTGCGGTTGACCGGTATGGAAACCCCAAAACAGAATCTGTGGTTGGGTTTGAATTGCATTTTATGGAAAAGGGAAAAGAGCGAAGTTTTAAATCAAACAGCAATACGCTTACTCCTGAAATGGTTGCAAAATTGAAAGACCTGAAAAAAGCTACGCAGGTCTGGTTCACAAAAATAAAAGGAGATGAAGGCGAAGGGCATTTGGTAGACCTTCCCAATTTCGATTATATGATCTTTCCTAAATGCGTTAATTGTCCGGGACCAAAAAAGAAACGCTAAAATTTATCTGGTCTTCTGGTTTTTGATTGAAAGCAGAGTGTTCACCAGAACTTCTTATTAAAACCGCGCAAAAGCCTGAAATAATCTTCTTTTAATTGAATGCTTTCAGCCAAAAATGAATATTTTAGCATTCTAAACCTAATACCAATTGCTCATACAAAAAGTTTCCCGCATGCAAAACAATTTACCTTTTTTAAAAAAATCTCTGTTGGTTGCTTTAGTGCTGACAGGATCATTTTCTGCTTTTTCACAGGAAAAATGCGGAACAATGCAAAATCATAAAAGAAAACTTGCTACTGATAAAAAGTATGCGCAAGAAGTTGTTGAGTATGATCTTATGATCAATAAATGGTTAGAGAACCAAAGTACTCAGAAAAACCAACAGGCATTACCAATTGTAATTCCTGTTGTGTTTCATGTGGTTTACAAAACAGCCGGGCAAAATATTTCTAACGCGCAGGTTCTTTCTCAGCTTACTGTTCTTAATGAAGATTACGGAAGAACCAATGCAGACACTTCAAATACACCAGCCGCGTTTAAACCAGTTGCTGCCAACACGGGCATACAGTTTTGTATTGCGCAACAGGACGAAAATGGAAATCCTACAACAGGTATTGAAAGAAGATTGACCACCGTTACTTCGTGGACAACGGATGATGCTGTAAAATTTTACGCACAGGGCGGATTGGATGCCTGGGACCCAACAAAATATTTAAACATTTGGGTTTGTAATTTAGGAAGCGGTTTGCTTGGTTACGGCGAATTTCCTACAGGAACTGTAAGCAATACTTATGGATTGGTGATAGGTTATTTTTGCTGCGGAAATACAGGCGCCGTTTCTCCTCCATACAATTTAGGAAGAACTTCTACACACGAAATAGGACATTGTTTTAACCTTGGACACATTTGGGGAGATGACGGAGGCTCATGTTCTGGTTCTGATGGCGTGGCAGATACTCCAAATTCTGCAAGCGAACATTACGGTTGCCCGAATTATCCTTTATTAGATGCCTGCCAGACTGCTAACCCCGGAATCATGTTTATGAATTACATGGATTATACGGATGATAATTGCATGAACATGTTTACAACCGGCCAGGCAAACAGAATGCTTGCGGTAGTAAACAATCCGCCTTACAATGCTTTACAAACTTCTATAGCTTGTGTGCCGATTATTTTACAGGCAGATGACGCTGGTCTGCCGGGAATCACTTCTCCCACCGGAACATTTTGTACGGGTACCATTACGCCTGTTGTGGTTTTAAAAAACTGGGGAACAAATACACTTACTTCTGCCACCATTAATTACAAAGTAGATAACGGAGCAGTTCAAACATTCAGTTATATTGGCACTCTTGCGTCTTTAGATACAGTGAGCGTTACTTTACCTGCCATTACAGCATCAAACGGTGCACATACGTTTACATCCTATCCTACTTTTCCAAATACAGTAAATGATATGAATACCGTTAATGATACAATGGTATCTAATTTTACAGTTGCAGGTGGTGGCGGACAACTTTTACCTTACCAGGAAGGATTTGAAACAACCCCTTTTCCTCAAAACGGAATTACTTTAAACAACCCTGACAATGCAACTACATGGGCGCGCACCACCGTTGCTGCAAAGACAGGTGCAGCTTCAGCCTTCATGGATGATTTTAATTATAACGCAAGCGGCGAAGTAGATGAAATGATCTTGCCTGCTTTAGATCTTACTTCTGTTTCAAATCCTCAATTAAGATTTCAGGTTGCTTACCAAATGTATACCAACCCAACATCAAACCCAAGTTATTCAGATACACTTGCTGTTTTAATTTCTACAGATTGCGGACAAAGCTGGATACAACTTTATAAAAAATTCAGCACCACCTTAACAACTACCACTCCAACTTTTTCTACTAACTCTTTCGATCCCAATTCTAACCAGTGGAGATTGGAGGCGATCAACTTAACTTCTTACGCAGCAGTAAACAACGCTATCATTAAATTTAAACACACCACTGATTATGAAAATCAAATGTACATTGATGATATTAATATTGACACTGCAACAATATTTATAGGGGTTGAAACAATTGATTTTTCTAATCAGGTGATCATTTATCCCAATCCTGCCAATGACCAGGTTGTAATTCGTTTTGGCGAAGAAATTTCTGCAAGCGCAACTACCATTTCAATTACAGATCAGTTGGGCAGAGAAGTTGTTGCAAAAATGAATTTCCCTTCTCAGTATACTGTGAATATAAGTACTGCTGCGCTTGCTTCAGGAACTTATTTTATCAGGATCAATGCAAAAGGAAAAATGGCTTATAAGAAACTAGTTGTACAGCATTGATGAAAGATTCAAATTGATTTTTACTATCGCCCTGTTAAAATTTAGCGGGGCGATTTTTTTTAATTAAAACAAGGGCTAATACCACACCACCTGCAAAGCAAAAACGAAAATAGAAACAACAGCCATAAGACCAATAATTAAAAAAGCAATTCCTTTTCCTTTTACGTCAGGATTATTTTCGCGGATCATTTTAAAAAGTGTGAACAGTGTTTTGGTGCAACGCCATGAGAATACAATGAACAAACCAAGACTTAACACAATGCCGCCTATTTGTGCATAATTTATTTGTTTGTAAATGAGATATGCAGTAAGCAAAGAAAGGCCGCCAGCCATTCCACCTGATACAAGGGCCGTTTTTGCTTTCATACCAATAAAAATTACAGAAACAATACCGCAGCAAATTAAAAATGTTCCGTAGAAACTTAGGAGATTTATGATGAGTTGATTGTACATTTTTAAATCTTTAAATTTATTTTTTTTCTTCAGATTTTAGTTTTTTTAAAACAGGTACCATTAAAATGAATGCTACAATAATTAAAAGCGCACCGGCTATCATAGCTGCTCCCGGAAAATAAACGGGGCTTGCTTTACTTGTAAAAAAAGAGAAGATATAACTCATCATCAAAGGGCCAATGATAGCCGTAAGACTCATCAGGCTCGACATGATTCCCTGCAACTCACCTTGCTCATTTGCTGCTACTTCGTTGCTCATCATGCCCTGAATTGCTGGCCCCGCAATTCCACCAAGGCCGTATGGAATTAAAATTGCAAACACCTGCCAGCCCTGATTGGCAATTCCAAACAATACAAATCCTAAAAATGTAAATATCAATCCTGCAAACACAGATCTTTTTTGCCCAAGTTTTGGAAGTATGATCCTGATCAAACCACCTTGCACAATTCCAATTACCAAACCAACAAAAGCAAGAGAGTAACCCACCATGTCTGCTCCCCAGTTAAACTGAACTTTTGTGTAATAATTCCATCCGCTTTGCACTGCGTAGTGCGCAATATACATTAATGCAACAGGTAAAATAAATGCCTTTACCATTGGATATTTACTTACCTGCTTAAATGCTCCTATTGGATTTGCACGCTTCCACTCAAAAGTTCTGCGGTTTTCTTTGGATAAAGATTCGGGCAGGAAAAAAAATCCGTAAACAAGATTCAGTAAAGTAAAAACAGAAGCCGCGATAAAAGGTACGCGAGCGCCCCATTTACTAAAAATCGCTCCGATCAGTGGTCCTATAATAAACCCTAATCCAAAAGCCATGCCTACCATTCCAAAATTCTGCGCGCGTTTTTCGGGCGGAGAAATATCTGCAATATATGCGGTGGCTGTTGTAAAACTTGCTCCCATAATTCCGGCAATTACTCTTCCGGTAAACAACCAGAAAAGATCGGGAGCTGTGGCTTGTATAATATAATCAAGCCCAAGCCCTAACAATGAAAACAGTAAGACGGGGCGCCTTCCGAAACGATCACTGAGGGCGCCCATTACCGGAGAAAAAATAAAAAGCATTACAGAATAAGCAAAAGCGAGCCACCCGTTATACATAGAAGCTTCACTTGTGTCAATTTTCCCAAGACTTTCTATCAGGTCAGGAACAACGGGAATAATTATT
>JACMLS010000099.1 GCA_014379485.1 Bacteroidia bacterium
TCCGTTATTAAATAAATTTGAATCGTCCATAACCATAATAGCATCCCTTCGGGATTTTGATTTGTAGTAATTATTTTATTAGTTCTTCTTCTACGTCTTTTTCTACGTGGAGGTTGTCGATAATAAATTCTTGTCTTTCTTGTGTGTTTTTGCCCATGTAATAGCTGAGCAACTCCTGTATGGATGCTCTTTGATCAAGCACCACAGGTTCAAGGCGAATGTCTTTGCCAATGAAATGTTTGAACTCGTCAGGCGAAATTTCTCCCAATCCCTTAAATCGTGTAATCTCTGGTTTGGGGCCTAATTTTGCAATGGCCGCTTTTCTTTCTTCGTCGCTATAGCAATACGCAGTTTCTTTTTTATTTCTTACGCGGAATAAAGGGGTTTGCAAAATATAAACGTGGTTGTTTTTTACAAGATCCGGAAAAAACTGAAGAAAGAAAGTGAGCAACAACAGGCGAATGTGCATTCCGTCAACATCGGCATCTGTTGCAATTACTACGTTGTTGTAACGCAGATCGTCAAGCCCTTCTTCAATATTCAAAGCGGCCTGCAATAAATTAAATTCTTCGTTTTCGTACACTACTTTTTTTCCGAGACCAAAACAATTGAGCGGTTTTCCTTTCAAAGAAAAAACGGCCTGTGTATTTACATCTCTTGTTTTTGTAATGGAACCGCTTGCAGAATCTCCCTCACAAATAAAAAGTGTGGTTTCTACATGGCGCGGATTTTTTCTGTCATCTAAATGAACTCTGCAATCTCTTAATTTTCTGTTATGAAGAGAAGATTTTTTTGCACGCTCTCTCGCTAATTTCTGAATGCCTGCAAGATCTTTTCTTTCTCTCTCGTTGGTCTGAATTTTTTGAAGAATGATATTTGCAACATCAGGGTTTTTGTGAAGATAATTATCGAATTGTTCTTTTACAAAATCGCCGATAAATGCGCGGATACTTTGTCCGCCCGGTACAATTTCGTTTGAACCTAATTTTGTTTTTGTCTGCGATTCAAAAACCGGTTCCTGTACCTTTACTGCAACGGCAGCAATGATAGACTTACGAATATCTGTAGGTTCAAATTCTTTTTTGAAAAACTCGCGCACTGTTTTTACAATTGCTTCGCGAAATGCACCTTGATGTGTTCCACCCTGAGTTGTATACTGCCCGTTTACGTATGTGTAGTACTCTTCAGAAAAATGTTCGTTAGAGTGCGTCATTGCAATTTCAATATCCTCGCCTTTTAAATGACAAATAGGATATAAAATTTCGCCTGAAATATTTTTTTCAAGAAGATCTTTAAGTCCGTTATCGCTTTTGTACTGATTTCCGTTAAACGTAAGAGTTAGGCCGGTATTGAGATAAGCATAGTTCCATACCATGCGGTCTAAATACTCATGCACGTAATGGTATTTTTTAAAGATCGTATCGTCAGGTTTAAACTCTACAAGCGTTCCGTTAGCTTCATCTGTTTTTACAAGTTTGGCATCTCTGATCAATTCTCCTTTAGAAAATTCTGCAGTTTTAGCCTGTCCTTCGCGGTAAGCAGTAACTTTAAAACTTATGGACAAAGCATTTACGGCTTTTGTACCCACACCATTTAAACCAATAGATTTTTTAAACGCCTCAGAATCGTATTTACCACCGGTGTTCATTTTAGAAACCACCTCAACAACTTTTCCTAATGGAATTCCGCGTCCGTAATCGCGAATGGTAACAACACCGTCTTTTAAAGTAATGTCAATTTTTTTACCGGCGCCCATCATAAACTCGTCAATAGAGTTATCCATAACCTCTTTCAGCAGCACATAAATTCCATCGTCAAAGGCAGAACCATCGCCCAGTTTACCAATGTACATACCGGGGCGGGTACGAATGTGTTCTTTCCATTCAAGGGATTTAATATCGTCTTCGGTATATTTGGGAGTTACAGCCATAGCAAAATCGCGCTTTTTTTAATGCGCCCCAAATTTACTACGAGGTTTGGCGTGGTGGCTAAGTTATTTGCGAAGATTATTAACAAGTATGCTTGTTGGGCGGTGGATAAAAATTTTGAAGCTTAAAAAATTAGAAATGAGGGATTTAGCGTTCTGTTCGGTACCAGCTAATTCGTTTTTTTTTGTGGGAAAGTTGGGGGGATTGATAATGATATTATCAAACATCCGCCGAAGAATAGGATTGTGAAATGGTTTTTGCTTTATGGACATGGCAAAATATATTTGTTGAAAAGAACATTGATATTATTTAGAATGATTATAAATAAAAGATTATCTTCGTTTATATTAGACAATTAAAATATGAAAACTCATCTGAAATTTCTGGAATCAAAAAACTCACCTCCACCACCTCAATCTTATGGCAAGGGCTTATCTGCATTTAAAAGTAATCTTAGAGAATTAGAAAAAATAGAAGAAGCAATAGAATCTTTTGAAAGACAAAATAATAAGGATTGTGCCACCTACTATAAATTAACTAGTGACACAGAAGTGATGGTTTATAGATTTTTTAAACCTGAAAAAAAATTTGAAGAATTTCTTGAATTAAGATATTCTATAAAACTACAGCCAAGGTGTTGTAATTAATTTTATTTCTCTCTGGTAAGCCAAAGAAAATGTGATTTTAAAAACCAATAATATATTATTATGGAAACTGAAAATTTGGGACAGAAATTAAAAAATAACGAACATTTAGTTGGAAAAATTATTACAAATTTGAGA
>JACMLS010000100.1 GCA_014379485.1 Bacteroidia bacterium
GAATATATCGTTATCAGAACGAAACGCGGAGCAAGGATCCAACTTATTATATTTCTGAATGGTGCAAATCACTAGAAGGACGGGTTATAAACCAGGTTATTTATGAAAATAACATTCCTGCAAATGGAAAATTTGTGTTTACAGACAATAAAAAAATTCTGACTAAAAACAAATTTGCCGTGCCTGCCTTGTACTTTTCACCCGGCTACAAAACAGAAATGGTTACTTGCAGAAACGGATTAAAAAACGGAGTTTGTGAGACACTTTACCTTAACAGGACAAAAGATATTTCTGAAAATTTTGACAAAGCGTTCCGGCTTCACCCATCAGACGGTGAAAGTTATACTGTTACAGAATTTAAAAACGGAATTGCAGATGGAAACAGGAAAAGATATGATACCGAAGAAAAAGAGCTTGTTGAATGGGTCACAGATCGTTTTAAAAAAATAAAGAGAACTTACACTTATTTAAAAGTTGAGGCAAATTACACCGATGGAAAACTGAACGGTCCTTACAAAGAATATTTTTACAATGGTAAACCCGCAATGCAGGTGAATTTTGCGATGGATAAATTTGATGGCAAAATGGAAGTATTTACAATTAAAGGAGAACCTTTAACATTTGCTAACTGGAAAAACGGAATACGTGAGGGAGCCTACGGAGAATTCAGAGACGGGAAAAAAAAGGTAGAAGCAAATTTTGAAAACGATTTACTGAACGGAGATTATATTGAATACAATTATAAGACCGGTGTTAAATTGTATCAGCTAAATTGCAAACAATCTTTTATTACAAATAAAAAATTGTTTTTTGAGAATGGAAACCTGAAAGAGGAAGTGATCTTTGAAATGGCTTTTGGGGTTGCCTTTAGCAGCTGGTGGATGGGGTCTGAGAGTTTCCTCCAGATCCGCGAAACATATAAGACCCGCGAGCTTCCTGCACATTACCTGGTAGATGGAATTTATAAGTCTTATTTTGAGAACGGAAAAATTTTATGCGAGGGTAAATTAAGCAAAGGAGTACCCAGCGGAACCTGGAAATTTTATAACGTGGCCGGAAATTTAATAAACGAAGTAAATTTTATTAATAATTCAAAAAGTGGAATGTTAATTACCGGTTACTTTAATAACGGAAAATTACGTTGCAAAGGTTTTGTGCTGAACTGGGAAACGGGTTACGATTGCAGTACTCACCAGGATAAAACAAAATTTGAAATTGATTACAAAGAAGCCTGGAGTTTTGACGGAACGCAGATCTTAAGCAAAGGAAACGGGGGTGGAATTTTTATGGACGAGAACGGTAGCAGGATCTTTAGCGGAGAGTTTGTAAACAACAGCAAAAACGGTTTGTGGAAATATTACGATCCCAACGGAAAATTAAATGAAAGCGGCAAATATAAAATGGATGTTAAAGACGGACTATGGTTTTACGGAGATCTTGAAAACCTGAATTTTGAAGACGGTGCATGCTATGACGAAAACAATGCTTACGCAAAAAAAATGTTTCAGCAGAATCAACAAAAATTAAAATTGCGCACTGAACTTTATAAAGACGGCTCTTTGATTGAGCATTATGATTTTGAAACCGACCTTAACAAAGAAAGAGAATACAGCGGGGGCTCAAAGAAACAAAAAACCCGCACACTCAGCGGCCTTAATTAATAGCGACAGAAAAAATATTTATTCCGATTTTTTCAACCACAATAGAAAAAAACTATGTTTCTATGTGTTTAATAGGTGTGTTACTCAATGATGAGTTTCTTAGAAAAACTTTTCTTTCCGGCATCAAGCGTGCAAAAATAAATTCCCTTGGATAAGTTTTTTAGTTGCTGCTCATAGAGCCCTTTTGCGTTTCCTAAATTTTTGTTCAGCACCAATTCTCCTAAACCATTGTAGATCTTTAAAACAAGTGTTGCGTTTTCAGGATTAGAAATATTGAGACAAAAATTTCCGTTGTTGGGGTTCGGAAAAATTTCAAAGGTCATTTCTTTTTTTCCAGGTGTGTTGAAAGCAGAAGTTGTTGTACTGCACAAAACAGCATTGAGCGTATCTGCAAGCGGAGTGCCTGCTATAATTCCTGTCCCACTCCCCGTTTCAATATAATCTCCGGTAATTTCCCAGATAATGGCACCGCGCGCATTATTATTTACAATGTATTCTGCTTTTAAGGCTATTGATTTTTCATCGTCGTAAGAAACAAAAGTTTGTATGCTGTTGCCTAATAAATACGGAACCATTGCAGTATTATCCCAATAAAAAGTAAACTGGTTCATGCGCGGCAGTATGTTATAATACATAGGCATTCCCAGGTCTTCCGGAAAAGTTGTTGCATCTGCGTTACCGGACTGTGTACCATGTAAGGCAGTACAACCGGTAACAGATCTTCCGTAAAATGCAATGCCAATGTTTATTTTTGAAGCCGGCACGTTATACACTTGTGTGAGCATTACAAAAGCAGAATCTACATTAAATGAAGGATCTCCCTGCAAAGGAGAATGTAAAGGTGCGTTGTGATTACTAACCGCATCCCACGAACCAAAAAAATCGTACGTCATCAGGTTCATCATATCTAAAATGTTCGAAACCGAATTCCATTCTATATTTGATGCGTTTGCAGCACTTGCACCAAAACATGCAGTAAGTAAATAAGTTTTTCCGGTAACCAATCCTCTTGCAGTTAGTGAATCGCGGATCTGTTGCAGAAATAAAGTATAATTCTGTTTGTCAGAAGCAGTTCCGCTGTGCGCTGAATAGCCCGGGTATTCCCAGTCAATATCAATTCCGTCTAAATTAAACGAATCTATCAATTGTCTGCAGGCTCCTGCAAAAGTTGCACGCTTTGTTGCATTAGCAGCTATTTGCGGAAACTCGTCAGAAAGAGTCCAGCCACCAACAGAAATTAAAACTTTTACATTGTTGTTATGTGCAACATCGGGTAAAGAAGTGTTGGGGTAATGTGTGGCAGGTGTTGTTGACCAGTTAATGTCTCCCAATAAAATATTTTCATCTGCCCAGCTGTCAGTTCCAATAATTGTTCCGTTTGCCTGTGGCGCAAAAAAAGCGTAATTGATTACGGTATATTTACTGTAATCAATTGTGTTGGGTTCAACAAGTTTGTTACGATCGTACCACTGCCAGCCCGGATAATAAGCTACTACTTCTTTGCAGGGCTGAGAAAATGCGAACTGAAAAATGGTGAGGGCAGCAATTAAAAGTTTTAATTTCATTTTCATTATTTTTTTCAAATGTAAACGTATGAAAATATGATTACATAGAAAAAAGCAGGAAAGATTAGGTTTTGAGGGGGAAACACAGAAAGATCTATGAACTCACATTCCAACAGCCACAACAGAAATTTCTATGCGGGCGCCTTTTGGCAAATTTTTTATTTCAACCGTTTCGCGCGCCGGCGGATCTTTTGTGAAAACACTTCCATACACCTCGTTCATTGCAGCAAAATTTCTGATGTCTTTTAAATAAACAGTTGCTTTTACCACCTGGTTCTCATTCATGCCCGCAGCTTTTAAGATCTCAAGAATATTATTTAAAGCAAGTTTTGTTTCCGTTTTTATATCGCTCGTATCCAGCACCCCTTTGTCATTAATACCAACCATACCACTTACAAACAATGTATTGCCCACCATTATTGCCTGGCTGTAGGGGCCAATAGGCTTTGGAGCTTTTTCAGAAAAAATAATTTTCTTTTCTTTTTTGATCTGCTTAAATGAATAAGCAACCAAAAAAAACAAAGCCAGAGCAATTGCAAAAAGGAGTGGATTAATTTTTTTCTTCATTCTTTTTATTAACAAAAAAAACTGCTGTCAGGCTGAGCCTGTCGAAGCCTTATTTCTTAACAGGGTCTGTTTTACTCATCACATTAATCGCTTCCAAAAAAAGATCAAGGTCCTTTAAAGAAGTATATACACTTGGCGTAACACGCACACCGTTTATTTTTTCGTGTGTAATGCCAACTACATGTATTTTGTATTTGTCGTATAAA
>JACMLS010000991.1 GCA_014379485.1 Bacteroidia bacterium
ATAACTTGCCAATAGTCCATACACAGCTTTTGTTTTTTTATCTAATGCGTTATTGCCAAAATATACAACCTGGCGTACGGGCATATCTGTTACGCTTGGCCCTATTGTATTATTTGCTGAGAGCGAGGTTAATTGTTGCTCTTGTTTTATTGTGAGACGTTCCTGCACAAGTTGTTCAATAGCATGTATTATATCAGCTTTCGCAACATAAGGATTATTCAATATCGGAGTTGGATTATCAGCAAGATCCTTAAGAAGCAGGTCTGCATATCTTTTTGGAAAACCACCTTTATTTTCCGGTAATGCTCCTAACGCAGCAAGAATTTTAGTGGTTAATTCATAACTCTCTAATTGTGCCGGATAATTTGGCGGAAGTGTAGCAGAACTCAGCCACCATGCTTCGTCAAAAAACATTCCTACTTTATAAGAAGGTTGCATAATTGAAGATTCAAGATACAACTGAACTTTTGGATGATTGAGCACATCAAGTCCTTCATGCTCCTGATAGCGTGTGGCCTGCGCAACAAGGTCAAGCGCATAGCGTGGCATTGCAAGCCACGCAGCATCTGTAATTCCTTTGCCCGATTTTTTGTTTGGATTTTTGCGCGTTGCGGTGTTATAATGAATTACTTTTTTTATCTGAAGTATAGAATGAAGTCTTGTGTTTGGGTGATACTCAAAATTTACACCTTTGTGTTTTGCAAGTTTTACAATTGAATCGAACAAACCATTGAACATACTACTGTAACCTGTTGTAAGTGTTTTGTACTGGTTGCCCGGAGTAAATTCATTGTTGGCCTGCAAAGCAACTGCGCTGTTCCAGTTAATGATATTAGATGTATATCCGTTTCCGTCTGCAGTATAATTGAAACCTTCAGATCCTAACTGATCAAACATTAAATTCCAGTAACCAATGTCTCTTAACACATCGCCTTTATTAAAAACAGAAGCATCGCCGGTATCTACTTTGATAGTGCCTTTCTGATAAAATTTACACCAGTCTCTTCTGCTCATTTTTAATGCAGCAGTTGGCGTTACTGCCAGATTTTCTATTGTAGTAAAACCATTGTAAGGAGAATCTGCTTCGGCATAATGATCTGCATTGTAAGGCGCGGGGTCCTGAGAGCTTATATTGTTCAGGTACATGTTTATTGAACGCAGGTAATACAACTGATTTGCTGTTTCATTAAATGGAACAGAAACTTTATCAAGGCCCAGTTCATTTATAACTGTGGTAACAAGGCGATGGCCCGGAGCTAAACCATTGTTATGATCTTTTTTTGAAGTATCCCAATAAGCATAACGCATACCGCCTAATTCAAGATAAGATTTTGTGGGATCGTTCTGATAGTGCCAGGTACAAACACGTGCACCCGCAGCACGGCTTTTTTTATTTATAAAATCATACTCGCCCCAGTCAAACAATTCAAGTTTATCTCCTTTGCCTAACTGTTTTGTTTTTTCTTTCGGATTTTTTGTTTCTCCGTTCAGCAATCTCCATGCTGTGTAAAGCCCTGCCGCACCGGCTCCGAAAATTGAATACGTTTTAGTTTCCATACTTATTTTTTTTAATTGATTTGGTTTAATTTTTAATGGTTCAATATTTTTTTAATCATGATTGTCTCGTTACCGTTTTATTTTTTTATGTAACGAGAAACTTCATGATTAAGGCTCTACTCCAAGTCTGTACATTTGTTGTGGCAGGTCTTTTTGCGGAATTACAATTTCTACCAGCGAAGGCTGATCTTTTATTTTTTTAAGTTCTTTCAAAACTTCATTTAATTCTGTGATGGTTTCTGCCCTGAAACTTTTTGCGCCAAAAGCTTCTGCGAGCGCTTTGTAATTCCATTTAGGAAGAATATCAAAAGCATCAAATTTATGTTGTGGTCCTTGTTCAAAAGAAGTTATGTCCACATACACCTGTTCAATAGCATACACACCGTTGCTCATTACAAAAATTACTGAGTTGAGTTTATTTCTTGCAAGTGTTGAGAGCGATTGGCACATCATCATAAAACCACCATCGCCCGCAACAGTCCAGGCACGTTTGCCGCTTCCTAATTGAGCGCCAGATGCTGCGCCCGTTTCAAAGCCTATGCACTGCCATGCTGCAGAACCCATAAAACTGTTTTGCGCCATTCCATAAGCATTGGTGGCAACATACAACGAAGAACTTACACCAAGCGTCATTACAATTTCATTCAGCATTTTATTGTCTTCCAGAAATTTCATTGAATGCTGAAAAAAACGATTGTAAGTAATCACTTCGGGTTTGTTGTTCCAGTTCGGGTCAGAGTTTGATTTCCACGGTTCAGGATATTCAGGTTGTTTTGGTGCAATGGTTTTGAACGGATATTTTTTATTTGCTTTAAATCGTTTTATCAGTGCTTCCATAAAATCTTTCATGGTTACACCTTTATAAGTAAAATAACCAACACGTGTTTCATCTGTCGTGGCCAATACCATATCAGCATATTTATTTTCTATGAACCACAAATAATCGTCGGTAATAATTGTGCCGAGTGTAATGAAACAATCAGATTTATTTACAAGATCAAGTACTGCGGGAATTGAAGCTTGATCGGAATAAGTTCCTATAAATTTATTTCCTTTTTCATCCAACACTGTTTTTCCAAGTGTGGTGGTGGTGTACAAAAATCCGCTCGCGTCTATAAGTTGTTGCAGCAAGCCAGATAATCCGAAACGCAGTACTTCTACACCTGCAAAGATCATGGGTTGTGTTGCAGCAGTAATTTGTGTCCAGGCTTGTTCAACGGCATTTGCAAGTGCCGCAGGTTCGCTTTTTATTACTAAAGGTTGTAATGGTTTTTTAGAAGGTTTAGTACAAGGTTCACCCCACACTTCTTTATAGCAGGCAATGTACACCGGTCTTTTATGTGTGATTGCAGCAATAAGCAGATTGTCAATTTTTTCTTCAGCTCCAACAGAAGTGCTCAGCGTTTCTGATGCTACGGTAACATGATCATACACTTCCTGATCTGCTTTAAGATTTCCTGTTGAGTGATGATATAATACGTTATACATTTTAGTAATCTGCCTTGCATCTGCGCCCGGTGCTGCACTTATTACAACAACAGGGCTGCGCTCTACGTATGCGCCTGCAATTGCATTAAGTGCGCTGAATGTACTTACACCGTACTGCAATGAAACCGCACCCAAGCCTCTTGTGCGGCCGTAAGCATCTGCCGCATAAGCAGCGTCTAATTCATTTACTGCGCCAATGGCAGTTACTCCGTCAAAATACTCAAGCGCTTGTGTAAAATGTTTTACATAGTCTCCGGGAATCTGAAAAACCTCGGTAACGTTAAGCTGTTTCATCCGCGTTAAGAGATAATCTGCTACTGTAAACGGTGCTTTTTTTTGTGCAGATTTTTTTTGGTTGTATTTTTTTTCTGTCATAGTTGTTTTTGTTTAGTGATAAAAAATAAAAACCCACAGAGTTTCTTTTCATTTCAAAAAAAAATACTGTGGGTGGTTTACTTTGCTAATGTATTCTTTTTTAGTTCAGATAAAAAAACCGTTCATCGAATTTGTCGTTTTGATAAGAATATCCGGAATGCGGATACATTATGAGATTAATAAGAAACTGTAACGATATTGAAACATGAGTTAACCAATTATTTCCACCCCGGAAATTTTTTATGCACTTCTTTTAATTTTTTTGAATGCAGTTTCTTAAAATGAATGGTGGGATTCCACTCATCGCTTTTAGTTATCCGAACACGAGGTCTTCAAAAATAATTTCGAAGTCGTAGCAGCTGATCATTTCTTCTGTATTTCCGGCGGCAAATGCAGTGTAGAATTTTTTTATCAGGTCAGTATTATTCATTTTTAATTAGTCATTCGTATTTACATTCAGTTTGTTCTTCTGTTTAATTGTACCACAGAATTTATATGTAATTTTTTTGCCGTTGGTAAGATCAAATCCCATTTGCTTTTCAAAAGACCCGTTTCTTCCCTCGAAAAAAAAGCAAACTGTAAATGAATAAATCTTGTTTTTTTCTAAAGGTTCTTTTGGCCATTCGCAAATATAATGCGGGTCATGTGTCCATGCTCTGATTATAATAGCCGGTTCTTCTCCTACGTATTTAAAATGCTTAACAAGTTTGTTTTTGTAGCTGGAAGGAATGGTTCCTAAATTATGGTTAAATGAATCTGTTACAAATTGAAAAAGTGTGTCGCGAAAAATAATAGATTTACCGCTGAAGGATTCGGGTTTACTTATTTGCGCGAAAGTTGTTCCGATAAACAAGAGATGAAAAATTATTGATAAAGGTAATTTCATATAATAA
>JACMLS010000992.1 GCA_014379485.1 Bacteroidia bacterium
AAAATATTGTTTTATTTTAATACAGGAAAGAAAACACCTGATAATCTCAGAGCTTTTCAGGATTCACTATCAAAATGGAAAGGAAAGCAGTTGCGCATTGTTTCTGTAAGAGGATTTGCAGACAGTAAAGGAAGCGATGCAGGTAATTTAAAACTCTCGCAAAAACGCTCACACAAAACAGATTCTATTTTAACCACACTTCTTTCTGAAAAAAGTAAAGCAGAAGTAAAAGGTTTTGGAGAAAAATTTCCGGTAGCAAGTAACAGCACAAAAAAAGGCCGGTCAAAAAACAGGAGGGTAGAAGTTGAAATAAGTTTGCAAGAAATAAAACAATTGATTCAGGAAGATAAAATTGTAGTTGTTCCTTTAAAAAAAGATTCGTGCACAGAAAAAGACACGGTTATTGTTTTGCAGGGTGGTACCGAAATTATTATTCCGGGCTGCTCAATGAAAGACTTAAATCTAAGTGATCTTCTTGTAGTGGCAAAAGAATATTACACAAAAGACGAAATGATTTTAAATGATATGTTTACAGAAACGAGTGAAGGTGGATGTCTTTCTACCGGTGGAATGATGAACCTGAAGATCACTGATAAAAAAGGAAACCCCGTAAAACTAAAACCTGGACAAGAATTTAAAATTAGAATTCCGCAAAACAATGCAGACACTACTTTTAGTCTTTATGACCAGGTGAGCGACTCTAAAAGAGGAAATCAGGGATGGAAAGAAAGGAAAGAAAAAATAAAATACCTTGCAAATTCAAAAAAATTTGAAATGAATTTGAGCCAGCTGGATATCAATATCAACCTTGATAAACCAAAAGACATTCTTGCTGCAAAAAAGATAACGCATCGCGTAAAAACCAGGATATTACGTAATGCAAAAGTATACGTAAGCGGAGAAGAGACCGTTCTTAAGCTAAAAAAAATGAGACCAAATAAATTTGACATGAAAAAATGCCGTTGTATTCCCGCAGCAAGTCAATACCTTACCGCATGGAAAGAAACCGGAGGAAAGATCTGGTATTGTCACAAAAAATTATCTGAATTAAAAACAAGAAATTTTTTTGGTGTAAAAATAACAGTAAGAAAAAGAGATTATATTATTTTAAAAAATAAAGAAGAACTAAAAAATCAACTAAAAAAAGAATTTTCCACGCAGTTTTCTTAGGGAAAAAGTGAAATCCATTGAGCCTGAGAAGAGAAAGACTGGTCTCGGTCCGTTAAATGAGCTCTTAGCCACAAAATTACGTCCTGTTTAAATCATCGCGTAGGTTCTTTGAACATGCAATTTAATTATATATTTGTATGTAAAGAACTTTTCTGCCCCTCACTTTTATGTGGTTTAGACCTTTCGCGTTTTTTTTATTTTTACTGTCCGGGCTAAATCTTTCCGCGCAGTTTAAGCTAAAAAGAGATTCCTTGTTGTCTGTTCTCAGGTCTCAGCCTTCTAATGATACTGCAAAAAATAATTCCTTGCTGCAGTTGTCAGAACTATACGGCACTGTGAAACCTGATTCGGCTTTGTATTACGCACAACAAGTAAAAACAAATTGCGAGAACAAGCTAAAAGGGTTTGGCCCGGACTCGCCACTCTTTAAAAAAATAAGAGTACAATCAGGAAGAGCCTACGCTTTGCTATCTCAGAATAAAAACACAACGCAAAAAAACTGCGAACTGTATTACAACTACGCTGAAAAAATTTTTGTGAGCGAAAATGCGCAGACAGACCTTGCAGACCTGCACTACCAGCGCAGCCTGAGTTTAAAGTACGACGGCAATTTTCCAGCCTCGCTCGACTACATTAAAAAAGCCACTGCTATCAGAATGAAAATGCATGACACCGTGCAAACGGCTTATCTGATCATGAATTCCGGTTTTTTATACGATAACCTGGGAAATCTTGATCAGGCGCAGACAGTTTTTTTTAAGGCACTTAAAATTTACGAATCTGTAAAAAACAAAAGAGGTATGGCTATGTGCTATAACAACATTGGCCTTATTTATTTTGAAGAAAATGATTTTGCGTTTGCACAGAATTATTATTCTAAGTGTCTTGAACTCTGCAGAGAAATAAAATTTAAGAGAATGGAAAGTGTAGTGCTGAATAACCTTGGTAATATTTTACTGCACTCCAAAGATTATGTTGGCGGATTAAAAAAACTGGAAGAAAGCCTTAAACTGAAAGAAGAATTGGGCGACCGCAAGAGCGCTGCTTTTACTTTGAGTAATATGAGTGATGTAAAGCGCACCCAGAAGGATTATAAAACGGCAATTGAGTATGGCGAAAAGAGCCTGGCGGTTTATGAAGAAATTCACAATCGCGCAGACCTCTATCATCCGCTCATGGCATTGTCGTCAGCGTATAGCGACAAAGGGGATAAAGCAAAAGCCATGCAGTACGCTCAACGGGCCTTTGCCATTGCGAAAGAAATAAATGATGTAAATGCAATGGCCTTAACCAGTGCTTTAAAAAGTTCGCTGTTGCGCGAAAAAGGAAATTATAAAGAGGCCCTTGAGCTTTCTGAATTTTCTACGCGAATGAGGGACAGTCTTACGAACAGTGAAAAGCATGATGCCTCGGTAAAAATGCGGTACCAATACGAATTTGAAAAAAGATCGGCAACAGACAGCGTGCATAATCTGGAATTGCAGCGAAGAAAAGATGTGGAAATAAGATCGCAAAGCAAAATGCTACTGCAGGAAAGAATTACCCGGTATCTTCTTTTTGCAGGTCTGATCCTGATCGCTGTTTTTTCTGTGATCATGATAAACAGGTTTAGATTCATTAAAAAACAAAACAGGTTAATTGCCCTGCAAAAAGCAGAAGTATCAGAACAGCACAGGCAGATCACTGATCAGAAAACAGAGATCATGGATAGTATTGCTTATGCTTCGCGCATACAATCGGTGATGCTTCCAGCCGAAGAAGATTTTTACAGGCAATTGCCCGGCTCTTTTATTTTCTTTAAACCACGCGATATTGTAAGCGGAGATTTTTACTGGATGGAACGCAAAGACGAAGACATTTTTTTTACCGTGGGAGATTGCACGGGGCACGGCGTTCCCGGTGGATTTATGAGTATGTTAAGTATGTCATTACTAAACGAAACAATTAATGAAAATAGATTGCGCGAGCCGGCAGACATTCTTGAAATGATGCGCGCAAAAATTATTTACTCATTAAAGCAAAAAGGAGAATCGGGCGAGAACCAGGATGGTATTGATATGTGCCTGTGCCGGTACAACGCTGTAAAAAATGAAATTGTTTTTGCAGGCGCCAACCGCAATTTACTTTTGGTACGAAAAGGCGAAGAGCATTATTACCAAGGGGTCAAACGCCCTGTTGGAATTTGTGGAGGGCCGGTTGTGGCCTTTGAGCAGCAAACTGTAGCCGTAGAGACAAACGACATGATTTTTTTGTTTAGCGACGGCTTTTCAGATCAGTTTGGCGGCGCGAAAGGAAAAAAATTCATGCAGGGCCATCTTGTAAAATTTCTTGCAAGTTATGCCGCGCTCCCGGCCGAAGATCAGAAAAATTACTTAGCCAAAGCTTTTTCTGACTGGATGAATTTTAAAAGACCCGATGGTACTGTAAGAGAATACGCGCAGGTAGATGATGTTTGTGTTGTAGGGGTAAGAATCTGACGCTTGCCATTTTTGCATGTTGTATTGGTATAAAGTGCCGATGAAAGCGCCAATCGGTAAAAAGCGTATAAATCTCCTTATTTTTACCGATATTTGCAGCCGCTAAAAATTTATGGCAAACGTTGTTGCAATTATAGGTCGCCCCAATGTGGGAAAATCCACACTCTTTAATCGTCTTACAGATACTACACAGGCAATTGTAGATTCTGTTGCCGGTGTTACACGAGACCGCCATTACGGAAAATCTGTATGGAACGGTGTTGAGTTTTCTGTAATTGATACCGGTGGTTATATAATGGGCAGCGAAGATGTTTTTGAAGCAGAAATTCGCCGCCAGGTTAAAATTGCGGTAGAAGAATGTAATTTTATTTTGTTTGTGGTTGATATTACAGAAGGAGTTACTACTTATGATAAAGAAGTGGCCGATCTGATCCGCAAAAGCAACCGCAAAGTTTTACTCATTGCAAATAAAGCAGACAATAACGAACGTGCTGTTTACGCGGCTGAGTTTTATAAATTAGGATTAGGTGAAGTGTTTGCAATCTCGGCAATCAATGGCGCAGGCACAGGAGAATTGCTTGATGAATTAGTAAAACAACTTCCGGATGAAACTGGTTTGCCTGAAGAAGAAAATATTCCCCGCATTGCAATTATAGGAAGACCAAACGTAGGCAAATCATCTCTTACAAATGCATTGCTTGGCGAAGAAAGAAATATTGTTACTCCTGTTGCCGGAACAACCCGCGATACGATCAATACCCGTTACACAAAATTTGGACACGATTTCTGGCTGATAGATACTGC
>JACMLS010000993.1 GCA_014379485.1 Bacteroidia bacterium
AAACAACCAGTCGCGGTTAAGAATTAATTTCCGAAAAAGCCGGCTCTTGCGGTGGCTGCTCCACAATTTATCGTACACAGCTTTGTCATACTGCTTCATAAAAGGCGCCGAGAAATTATTCTCCATAAAACATTTTTTAATCTGCCAGCCTGCATAGCGCCCTGAGATCATTGCCTGGCCGATTCCTTCGCCGGTAATCGGATCAATGAGAGCCGCTGCATCGCCGCATAGCATAAAACGATTTCCGCTGATGGTGATTTTTCTTGAGCCAAGCGGCAGACCAAAGCCTTCAATTTTTCCAATCATTTCTGCGTCTGCAAAGCGTTCTTTTACGGTTGGATCATCTTCAATAATATCTTTCATCAGTTCGCGCAAGTTCATTTTGTTTTTTGAAATGACAGAAGACAAAACGCCTACACCAACGTTGGCCCTGTTTTCTCTTATGGGAAAGATCCAGAAATAACCTCCGGGCAAATTTTTCATAAAATGCAATTCAAAAGTTTTGGCGGGAATACCTTTTACATTTTTAAAATAGGCACGCACTGCAGCAGAAGTATGATCAGGATCTTGTTTATTCTCTGTAAGTTTTTTACTTATTAAAGACTGAGCTCCATCACATCCAACAGCGATTTTTGCTTTAAACAAAGTATCATTCGCAAAAACACTCACTTCTCCTTTGGTTTCATCTATGCTTACTTCTTTTATAGTATGTTCCAAAAAAAAAGTAATGTTCTTTTCTGCAGCTGCAAGTTCAAACAAAAAATTATCGAAGTCCATTCTTGTTGAAATGAAGCCGTGTTCAGAAAAAGTGAGGTCAATTATTTTTTTATTCGGGGCAACAACACGGCAAGTGTCTACAGATACTTTTCTTTCGAACCCATTGATGGCATCTTTGTATTTAGGATGTAAAGTATTTAAAACTTTCGGAACATAAGCCGCCACTGCATCACCACAAATTTTATCGCGCGGAAAAAGTGATTTTTCAATTACTGCAATTTTTAAACCACTGTCTGCAAGCGCCAATGCACAGGTTGCACCGGCCGGACCTGCCCCGCAAATAATTACGTCGAAATGTTTTTCTGTTTGTTCAGACATTCTTCTGAGCCTGCAGAGGAACAAAATGATCATCGGCATCTTTGCTGGGCACAAGGTAAATTCTATGCCATTCATTTCCGTCAAGAATTTTCCAGCTGTGGCCTTCTCCTAAAAGATCTCTGGCCACCAAAACAATTCCGGGTTCAATAATAAATGAATCTCCGTTTGTAACCGTGAATTCCAATTTGCCTTTAAGTGTAATTACAAACTGGTAGCGCGGTGCAGGATGCGGTGAGAACTGGTAGGCTTCAAAAGTTGTTTTAATAAAAAAATAATCTGCATCTATCTGGTCCGTTTCCGGAAGGGTTCCTTCTAAAAAAGAACAATCGGTTCCGTTAATGTTGATGAGCTTAAATGCTTTCATGGTGGCAGGTTAAAATAGTCTACGTGTAAATATAATGAAAAGTAAAATAATACCAGTTGGATATATAAAATAGCCCAATCTGCTTGTCCTTTTTTATTAATACTGCTTCAAAAAAATGTTCCGTAGGCACCGCTACGCAACATTTTTTTTCATTGTCTTAACAAAAAATTACTGCGCATCTTTGGCCCATTTTATATATCCAACTGGTATAAGAGAATTGAAATAATCAACAGCCTTCAAAACAATGTTTGCCCAGGTATTTCAGCTTTTTTCCGGTTTTATCAATTTCAATGCAATTGCCGTTTTTTTGTACCGTGGCTTTACCGTTTTCAAAAGGAGCTGCTTCTTCAAACAAACCTTTGATCACGGTTTTTCCGCTGGTATCAATATAAAAATAATATGTACGGGACTCTTCTTTGCTTGCATAGGCCAGGCCCTCGCTGAAAAAATAGGTGTGTGTGTAAACAGCCGGTATTACCAATTTGCCCTGCCTGTCAATATAGCCATATTTGTTTGCGGTTTTTACACAGGCTCTATTGTTTGAAAAAAAATTAACTTCTTCATACTTAAAATCAATTGCTGTTTTTCCGGCAGTATCAATAAATCCATACCTGCCTTTTTTCTTTACAGCTGCAAGCCCTTCAGAAAAATATTGCGCATTATCATAAGCGCAGGCAATTGAAATTTTACCTGTATAATTCGCAAATCCGAATTTTCCTTTTTTGTCAGTAATAGCAATAAGCCCTTCGCCTGCGCCGGTAATAAATGTTTCGCCGCTCAATTCAGAAACAAGAGTTGCAAATAAATACCCGTTGCAATAATTTACAGTTCCGCTTGTATCGCAAAAACCATGCTTGCCGTGGTAAATAACGGGTGCGGAATTACCATAAAAATTTCCGGCAACATCAAATTTTGCTTTGATCATTGTTTTTCCGGCGCCGTTCCTGTAACCGTATTTGCCATTAACGGTGCTTTGAAAGGGATGCAAGGAATCGGAGTTTTTTATTTTGTTTAGAGGGTCTATGTTGGATAAAATACCATTGCTTGCGTAGCTGATGGGCGCCTCTTTAATGCTGTTGTTTGTAAGTGTGTCTTGAACCGAGGTTTCTGTAAGCAAAGTATCATTTTCATGAAGGTTTTTTTCTGCAGTTTTTTTATCGGCTCCGCATCCGGCAAGCACCAGAACGGAAAATGACAGAAGGAATGATTTGAAAAGGAACCGGGTTTTCATCAGCGTCAATTTTTTAATAGCAGTAAAGAAAATAAAATTAGTCAAAATAATTCTTTAACGCACCAAAGTAATATTTCCGTTCTTGCTAACCTCTTCGCCGGTATTCAATTTTTTTTTCTGTAAGTTGATACGTTCGAAATTCATTTGTGTTGAAGTGAAAATTCCGTCAGAAAATTAATTCTATTTCGATCTGGATCTTAGATTCAGAATGGGTATATCAACTAAGAGCGAAATGTTGAACCTGAACATACCCGGCACATCTAAAAAATTCTGCTGGTTGTAGGTGTAAGCTAAAGCGGGTTTGTACATTACACCACCGGAAATTGAAAGTGGCATTTTTGGAATTCCGTAAATAAATGTTGCGCCCGGACTGAAAATATCACCAACAGTAATTTTTCTTGTTAATACAGTTGTGTCGTTGTTGATGCGAAAATTTGCAATACTTCCAACATCTATCAGTGATAAAAAAAGAGAGAATGAACCAACACATTTTTTTGCGCAGGTTCCGGTGCTGAAAGCAAATCCAACAGGAGCGGTGATGCCCCAGTTTAAATTTGCAGCATCGCGTATTTTGCTTCCCTCAGTATTCAGGTTGCCCGGATTTCCCCAGTCGTAACCAAAGCCAACATATCCGTTAAGAGAAATGTTCCAGAGTGTATTTCTTTTTACGGAATAACTTCCGGCGGGCAAAGCAATTGCTTCTATTGCTGCCTGCACCTCGTTAGAGTTTTGCGCGTTTGCAACCAAGGCAATAAAAGTTCCGTATTTTAAGATCCTCTCGCGGATCTTGCCTTTATTTTCAAAGGCAGCTATTTCTCGTACTTTTTTTATTTTGTCTTTTACGGAGTTAACCAAGGCAGCATTTGTAATACCTGCTTCTTTTAATTTTGCTGTTAATTCACTTTCTGCAAATTCAATACTTTTTGAAAAGGCTGAAACTAATTTTTTAAGCGCTTTGTTACGGGTTGACGACAACTCATCTGGAGTACCCTTTAAAGCTCTTGCCTTGTCCTGAATTGCCTTGTCCTGAAATTTCAATTCCGCTTTAAGCTTGTCAAGGTTCATTGTTTTTTCGTAATCTACTACTGTATCCATTAGTGTGATAATATTTAAAACAGCAGATGAATAATTTTTTGTTCTTACATCCACATACAAATCTCCTGCTGTGCGCGCAACGTAGATCCATTTTGCTGACTGAAGGCGTATGTTTTTTTCGAGTGTGGAATCCAGGTCAACAAAAGGAAGATCAACAAATGAAAAACCATCTTGCACAATATCAAGCGAAGCACTAAAAAAATTGGTGTAGTCACTATAATCCTGCTCGCTTTTATTTCTTTGTTTTATTTTGTTTAAAAGATCGCTTGCTT
>JACMLS010000101.1 GCA_014379485.1 Bacteroidia bacterium
ATGTATGTTTGTGTAAACTGCCTGGTTGTTTGCTGAAAAGGGAAACCAGTCATCATCAAGCCCCTCAAGAAAGAATTTGTACTGTACATTATCAACTGTGAGTGCCCTGAAATTGAAAGTAAGATGATTTTTATTAAAGGGGAGCGTTAACTCAAGCGGAATGTTTGTTTTAGTATCTACTTTATCTGAATAATCGCTCCAGTTTACGTTTTCGTAAAACATTTTAATATCTGAAAGAATAAGCTTTGGTGAAACAACGTTTGGATAATCAAACTTCTCAATGTATTTGGTTAGACCATCTGATGAACCAAACCAAACGTCGCCGTTTTTTTCAACGAAAATACTGTTCAGGTTTATCTCTGCAGAAATAAATCCGTCTTCTGTACCAAAATACCTTAGTTCTGTAATTTCATTGGCGTCATTTAATTTTATCCGGTTAACGCCTTTGTCAGTTCCAAGCCACACATATCCTTTTGAAATAGCAACTGACTGAATGTAATTTGAACACAAACCGTTGGAGGTATTGTAGTTCTTAACTTTTCCTTTATTGCAAATCACTAATCCCCCATCTTGCGTACCAAAATAAATATTGCCTTTTTCTAAATCCGTATCGGTACTCCAGGTAATTTTCATTATGTCTGGCAAGGTTTTATCATACAAAGTAAATTTTCCGTTTTTGTAGATCTGTACGCCTTCTTTATTGCAGGAGGCAAGTAAATTTCCTTCAAGGTCAACCCCAAGCGTAATAATATCTTTAGACAAAAGGCCGTCTTTTCCTTTGGTAAAATGGTTAAGCAGGTTTCCTTTCATATCAAGCATAAAGAGCCCTTCGCCAAAGGAGCCTGCCCATACATGTCCAAACCCGTCTTTAACGATTTTAAGTACGACTGTAATATCTGTTTCATCGCCACCGCTTTTATAGTGGGTAATTCTTTTTATCAATTTAAACTTATCGTAATTCCTTTCAAACAAAAGCAGCCCTTTTTCTTCTGAAGCAACAAGCAAAAGGTTTCCTGACAATTCAACAATTGAACTGATGCTTGTATTTTCAAAATCAGAATCGAGTTTTATAAGTTTAAATTTACCTTCAGCCGGATCGTAATAATCAAGCCCCCCATGCAGGGCACTGGCAAAAAAAGCTCCGTCTCTGGCCCTGTAAATGCAGGTAATAATATTATTTGAAAGCCCGTCTCTGTCTGAGTAGGTTACAATAGATTCTCTTTTGAGAAGATTTACGCCTCCGCCGGAAGTTCCTATCCACATATTTCCTTCGTAATCTTCGCACAAGGCGTTTACCACTTCAGATGAAAGACCATCAAAGCCCTGAAACAATTTATGCCCTTCTGCGCTCAGCTTTAAAAGACCGTGCTGAGTTGCTGCCCATAGGTTATTTCTCTTGTCAACAATCAAACTTCCAATAAAATCTTTCTCTACTCCGGCAACATCAATATGTTTGAACTCGTCATTTTTCATGGAGTACACACCGGAATTATTAGTTCCCAGGTAAAGCGTTCCATCGGGCCCTGCTGCAATAACGAATACAGAAACAGCTGAATTTCCGGCCAGGCTGTTATAATGCCGCTTTACTTTGCCGTTTCTGTCTAAAACAAAAAGCCCTTTTCTATAGGTTCCTACCCAATACTCATCGCCTTTCTGAAACACACAAAAAATAAAATTTGTCTCCAAACCATTGGTAGAGTCTATGGTAATAAATTTTTTGTCTCTGTAAATTTTAAGCCCGTTGGCAGAAGTCGGAATCCATAAATCGCCATAAGAATCGCAAAAAGTATTATAAACTGTTTCTTTAGAAAAACCATCACTTGGGCCGTAATTCTTAAACGTTTTACCGTCAAAAAAAGATAAACCTTCTGTAGTAGAGATCCAGAGGTTATTGCTTTTATCTTCGCATAACCAGGCCAGGTCATTACTCATAAGCCCGTCTATTTTTGTGTAATTTTTAAAGTCTTTTCCGTCAAAACGACTCAAACCGCCACCTTGCGTACCAAACCAGATATAACCCATCTGGTTTTGAATAATACAATTAACGCTTGAGTTGGCAAGACCGTTCTTTGTGCTGTATTTTTTAAAATTATAGAGCTGAGAAAATGCAGAAAAAGAAAATAGAAGGGCAAAAAGAAAAATTGCCTTTTTAAAGAATAAAATACTTTTTGTTTTACGCATACTGCTTACGCACAAATTTAACTAAATATCCAAGAGGATAAGGTCTAAATTTATCAAAAATAACGACAGGGAAAATGACTGATTTACGGTTTAAACTGCTTTTGAGCGGTGTTTGGGCCGTATTTGTTTATTATTGCTCTTGTATCTTCATATGCCTGCTTCATTTTCTGAACCAAACTGCTATCCAGATAAGCCGGAATTTTCTCTTTTTTTGAATAGATCTCTGCCGGAAAAATAATATGGCGTTTGTTTTCTGTTTTTTCTCCGCGGTAAACCCAGGTCGGGAAAAACTCTGCCTTCGCTATACGTTTAGTGTTTTGGGTAAAATTTTTCTGAAGATGAATGGTTACAATTACACCTGCATCTGTATACCGTTTGTTTTGATTAGAGAAAAAATTACCAAGCGACCAGGCAACAAAAGCAGTATCGGGGTGTTTTGCATCTGGCGGAAGGAATTTGCAAGGGCCAACCACATGCGGATGCCCGCCAATGAGTAGTGTAGCGCCGGCGGCCCTTGCCCACTCTACCGCTTTTCTTTGCGTTTCAATTGGCTCTGCGGCATATTCAACTCCGTAATGATAAAAAACAAGTACAAAATCCGGATTCAATGCGCGCGCTCTTTTTACTTCGTTTGTAATGGTGGCAGAATCAATAACGTTTAACATGTACTTATGATCTGCCTGGGGATAAGCGCCGTTGGTACCATAAGTATAATTTAAAACAGCCACTCTAATTCCTTTAATATTCAAAACACGAATAGAATCGTGATCTTTTTGTGAGATAAAGGTGCCGGTATACCCGAGATTATTTTTCTTTACCTGCTCAATGGTTCTCAATAAACCTTCTTCGCCGGTATCCATACTATGATTATTTGATGTAACTAAAAAATCAAATCCATTATCTTTTAGTGCGGGTATGTATTCGTCAGGCGCATTAAAAGCCGGATAGCCTGAAAGAGGAACGCGCGAGCCTGCGGTTGTTAACTCAAGATTTCCCATTGTTATATCTGCGTTGTTCAGATAATCTTTTACAAATTCAAACGAAGGATTAAAATCATAACCCGTTGCTGTTTTAGAATTGGTGGCTTGCGGCATGTGGCACATTAAATCACCTACAAGATTTATTGTGATCTCAACAACAGAATCAGCTTGTGGAGTAATATAACTTACTTCGGGTACCCTGTCGTCTTTAACAACATCATTGTTTCTACCGTTAAAAACCTGAGCTGGTTTTTCTTGTGCAACCGGCTGTCGTAATACTCCTTTATTTTCTGAAACCGTTTCTTTTTTGGTGGTTGAGCAGGATGTAAAGTTGAACGAAAAAAAAGAGACAGCAATTACCGCTGATAAAAGGAAGCTGATATTTTTTACTTTCATAAGGAGAACAAAGTTAAACAATATCCTTTTGGGTTGTCATAAATTTCGGCCGGTTTTTTTCTCGCGACAGGGCGACGACCGCGACGTTTTTTTTCTACTTTTTTTCTTCGGAGCTTTTTTTCAGGAAATCAATTAAGCCTTTCATATAAATTTCCTGATCGTCCCACATACACATGTGGCTGCCGTTGGGGCAATACAAATAGGTTCCGTTTTTTACTTCGGCGGCCATCCATTTCATGTGTTCGGGGTCCATGGTGTCGTATTGAGCGCCTATACATAAAGTTGGGACGGTAATTTTTTTCAGTTCATTTTTTACATCCCATTTTTCGAGGTTGCCTGCAATACCAAATTCGCTGGGGCCTTGCATGGTTACGTATAAGGAAGAATTTACTTTGGCCAGCGAGCGGCTTACAGGCTCAGGCCATTTGTCAAGCGGAATTCTGCAAATATGCTCAACATAATAATTTTTCATCAGCAGATCCATGTACCGCGGATTAGAAAAATCTTTTTTTGCTTCCAGTTTTTGTATAGAATCCAAAGCAATAGGATTCATTTGTTTTGCAAGCACATCATCTGCATATTTCCCGTATTCGGGACAAGAACTCATCATATCAGAAATAATAAGTCCTTTTAAATTGTTTTGATACTTAAGCGCGTATTGCATGGCAAGAATTCCTCCCCATGAATGGCCAAGCAGGTAAAAATTATCTTTGCCCAGATCAAGTGCCTGCCTTACTTGTTCTACTTCTTCAACATAACGATTCAGTTGCCAGAAATTGGTGTCTTTTGGATTATCTGAATTTCCGCAACCTAACTGGTCGTAATAAATAAATTCAATTTCGTTTTCCGGAAAAAAACTTTCAAAACATTCAAAATACTCGTGCGTAAGACCGGGACCGCCGTTGAGCAACAACACTTTTATTTTGGGATTGTTGCCAATACGCTTTGTCCATACATTAAATTTTTTTCCTCCTGTTTCAATTGAGATCATTTTAATTCCGCCGTTTTTATACCGATAGCCATCGGTACCGGTTTCTGTGGTTTTAAAATAGTTTACATCAAAAGTTTCAGTTTCTTTTTCATCGTTTTCTGACGCGG
>JACMLS010000102.1 GCA_014379485.1 Bacteroidia bacterium
GGCGATGGAAATTTGCACGTAAATATTATTAAAGGTGAACTGGACGATAAAACCTGGAACGAAAAATTACCATTGGGGATTCGCGAAATTTTTGATCTGTGTAAATCACTTGGCGGAACTATAAGCGGCGAGCATGGAATTGGTTTGGTGCAGATGCCTTATATGGATGTGATGCTGACAGAAAAACATTTTGAATTAATGCGTGGAATTAAAAAAACTTTTGACCCGAACGGAATATTGAATCCGGGGAAGATTTTTTGAGACGAACTCTTTTTTCACCACTAAGAGCACTAAGGGCCACTGAGTTTTCACTAAGAAATTTTATCGGAAAATTCTTTCGTTTCGTCCTTGTATAGAGAAATCCTTAACACAATTTTGCTTTTGCTGAGCGTTAAAATTTCTTTAATGACTTTATGGTTGTGGTTGGCTTCTTAAATTTGGGGGAATGAAAAAAACTTCCCCTCAATTTATTTTCGTTTTTCTTTTTGCTGCATTCATTTTTAATTCTCCTGAAGCGAATGCTCAGTTCACAAAGAAAAAATACACCAAGTACAAAAAAAAGAAATCATACTCCGGTTTTAAAAGTTCTGGTATTGGAATGGAGTTTTATGCAGATGATTGGGTCTTGTATGCACAAAACACATTGAGTAGTCCGGGTTCTGCACTTTTGAAAAATTCTTATGGTATAAATGCGGAATATTTTTTTGCAGACAACTGGAGTTTGCGCGGAGGAATTACTTTAAAAGATAATTACGGAAGAATTACGCCTGCACCTGTAAGTATTTTGTTCTTTAAATTACTTGCAAAAGATGCAGACGGAATAATTATGAGCAATTTAAATAATCCATTAAAAACACTTGCCGCTGCAATTGTAATGCTTGGAGTAAACGATGGCATCTCTTATAATTTTCCTGTCGGAAATAAATTTCATATTGCTCCTTATTTTGGAACCTGCCAGTATCAGTTTAAACCAACAGAATGGTACACCTGCTCAATGGGCGTAAATTTTAAATACCATCCCGGAAAAAGATTTTTAGTTGAATTGGGAACTGAATACAACCGTACGCTTTGGTTTAAAGATTCGAGAGAGGCTTTACGGGTAAATTTTTCTGTGGGGATTAAGTTGAATTGAGAAGTTTAGATCGTCCAGGTAACCAATCCCTCAGTAGTAAATTTAAAGGGTTGTACTTTTCCGCCAAAAGATTCTATGGCGCGTGCCACTTTTACTTTTGTTACACCAGGACAAAAGAAAAACATAAATCCGCCGCCGCCTGCGCCTGAGATCTTTCCGCCTGTTGCCCCGGCTTTCAGTGCGCCTTCGTAAATATCATCAATGAGTTTGTTTGAAATGGAATGGGCCATTTGTTTTTTATTTTCCCAGCCAAAACGCAAAATTTCTCCTATCGTGTTCAAATTTCCCATCAGTAAATTGTCTTTCATCTGGTGCGCCTGCTCTTTTAAATTGTGCATGGCATCAATAGCATTTTGATTTTTTTGCTCAACATTTTTAACCTGCTCGTTTATAATTGTTGCGCTCATTCTTTGCGTTGCGGTAAAATACAAAAGCAAATTCAGTTCGAGTTCATTAATGATTTTACTTTTTAAATTAAGCGGATTTACAATTACTTTATCGTTTGCAAAAAACTCAAGGTAATTGATTCCGCCAAAAGTTGCGGCGTACTGGTCTTGTTTTCCGCCGGCCATTTTTAAATCAACACGTTCAATTTCCCATGCTAAATGCGCAATGTCGTATTTTCCTAATGGAAGACTTAACCATTCTACAAAAGCGCCTAACAAAGAAACAACGATGGTGCTAGATGTGCCAAGACCGGAACCTTGTGGCGCTTCAATGTATGAGGTAAGTCGGAAAGATAAAGGTTCAAGATTAAATTGTTTGATTACACGGTTGTAAACTCCAATAAACAATTCGTATTCAGGTTCTGATGGAATTTCTTTTACAGAATTTGTAACAAAACATTTATCAGTTCCGTCAATACAAAATTCTATTTTTCCGTTGTTGAGTGGCTCGAGAGATGCGTAGGCATAAAGGTCTATTGTTGCGTTAAGAATGGCCCCTCCGAATAATTCTGAGTAGGGAGAAACGTCTGTACCGCCACCTGCGAGGCCTAAACGTAATGGAGCTTTACTTCTTATTATCATAAAATAATTTATTTCTTCTCTGAATTATTTTCAGATTCTTTTTTTATTCTTTCAAGATTCGCAACATCAATTTTATCTTTATCCCTGTTTACTTTCTTCTTGTTTTCAATAAGAAAATTTATGTGAAGGAATTTTACCTTCACACTATAAATTTCAGCAGTTGGACAAAGTTTATACACTTCATCAAAGCTATGTTCTTCCAAACCTAAAAGATTTGTCATTATATCAAGTTCAACTCCACTGTTCAGGCTAATTGCGCTCCATCCAGGAATAAAATCTATTGTTTCGATCATTGGCAGATCTCCCAGTTCAATTTCTCTAAGCGATTTTCTTAAACGCTTTCTGTTTTCAGGTTCATCTTTTAACCAAATATCCACATCAGAAGTAAAACGACTATAACCATTAAGGTTAGTTGCTAATCCCCCAACAAAAATATATTCAACCTGGTTAGCGTGAAGAGAATTGATCAGTTCAAGAAAGTATTCATCAAAAACATCCATTAAATATTTTCTGGTTTTGGATATTCAATTTTCGCCTTTTTCATCATAATACCCATTTTCATAAGGCTTAGCATCAAGTGAAATCGTTTTTCGTAAACGTTCCATTCATTTTTTGGCTTCACATTAATTTTATGGATTCTTGTGTTCATGACTTTTGGATACTCAAAATTAAGAATTTCGGGCAATTTATGCAAACTCCAAAAATGGCTGAATACTAGATTTTCGCTAAAGTGTGTTATAAAGCGCCTGTATGCGGCCCGTAAAAATTTCCCAGTCGTATTTTTTCTTTTCTTCTTTCATTCCGGCTGTAAATAATTCTTCTTTATTGTTTACATAAAAATCAACAATGGCATCTGCAATTTCTTTTTTGTTGGGTTCTACTACGTAACCGCATTTACCGTGCGGAATAATTTCAGAAAGACCACCCACGTTTGTAACAAGTGTGGGTTTTTCAAATTGGAATGCGACTTGCGTTACACCGCTTTGTGTGGCATCGCGATAAGTAAGCGTAACCATATCTGCTGCAGAAAAATAAAACTTTACATCTTCATTCGCAATAAATTTTCCGTGAAGGATGATTGAATTTTCAAGAGCATTTTTTTTAATGATCTCATCATAATAGGTTCTGTCTTCGTAAAACTCTCCGCCAATTAATAATTTAATATCCATTTTTTTGATCCGTTCATCGGCCATTGCTTCCAGTAAAATATCGAGGCCCTTGTATTTTCTGATGAGACCAAAAAATAGAATTACTTTATCGTCGGCATTTATTCCAAGTTTTACTCTGGCAATTCTCTTGTCAACTTTTTCTCCGAATGAAGTGTAAAGCGGGTGCAGCAGAAATTCTTTTTTATCGGTTTGAACAAATTTTCCAAGGTCCTCCATCACTGCTTTGCTCATTGTTACAAATCCATGGCAACTCTTCAGGAAATAATTTGTAAAGGTTTTGTCTCCTTTTCTTTTTTCGTGCGGAATTACATTGTCGCAAATGGCAATTACTTTTACGCCTGCTTTTTTTGCTTTACGGGCAATGGTTCCAAGCACCGGACCCATAAATGGAATCCAGTAACGTATTACAATTAAATCGGGTTTTTGTTCGCGTATAAATTTGCCCACGCTGAGCCAGTTAAAAGGATTTACAGAATTTATTTTTGTGTGAATGGTAATTCCTGCGGGCGCTTTGCCGCTCTGGTCGTATTGGGTGCTGCCTGGAAAAAGAAAGTTTGGATATTGCAGCGAATAAGAAATTATTTCTGCGTTGTGTCCGTCTTTTATTAATGCACGGCAAAAAAGTTCGTCAAAAGTTGCGAGGCCGCCACGAAGCGGGTAGGCGGGGCCGATAATAAATATTTTTAGTTTTTTCTTA
>JACMLS010000994.1 GCA_014379485.1 Bacteroidia bacterium
ACATCCGTTTGCATCAGTTAGTGTAAGCGTGTAATTTCCCGCAGTTAATCCGCTTGGGTTAGCACCGCTTCCGGAAGGAGACCAGCTGTAAGTATAAACAGGTGTTCCGCCGCCTGCAACACTTGAAACCGATCCGGTGGTAGTGATACAATTTATATTTGTTGCTGTTAAGTTTAATGTAAGTTGAGTTGGTTGAGAAACAGAAATAGTTGTTGTAACTGTACAATTGTTTGCATCTGTAACTGTACATGTATAATTTCCGGCAGCAAGTCCGCTCGCTGTTGCGTTACTTCCACCGGAAGGTAACCAGGAATAAGAATAATTTGTCGTTCCTCCATTTACAGTTACCGTTGCTGAACCATTTGTTGTTCCAAAACAAGAAGCAGGAGATGATGTTGTGTTTGCAGTTAATTGTGTTGGTTGTGTTACACTTGCCGTAGCGGTTACAACACATCCGTTTGCATCGGTAATTGTACACACATAACTTGCGGCACCCAGGTTAGTTGCTGTTGCGTTATTACCGCCCGAAGGTGACCACGCATAAGAATAATTTGTTGTGCCGCCATTCACTGTAACGCTTGCAGAACCACTTGTTGCACCAAAGCAGGGAACAGATGTTGCCGTTGCATTTGCAGTTAATTGAGAAGGCGCTGTGATAACTGATGAAACAGAAGATGTACAACCTGTGCTGTCTGTTATTGAACAAGTGTAAGTTCCGGCCGCAAGATTAGTTGCTGTTGCATTACTTCCGCCCGAAGGTGACCATGAATATGTAAATGGAGATGTTCCTCCGCCCGGCGCAACTGTTATACTTCCGTCTGTTAAACCAAAGCAGGAAATATTTGTTGAAGAAGAAACAGTAAGACTAACTGAACCGCCTGATGTAATAGTTACGCTGTCCGTTACAACGCAGTTGTTTGTATCGGTAACTGTTACACTGTAATTTCCTGCTGCAAGATTTGTTGCGGTTGCTGCGCTTCCGCCTGATGGTAACCAGGAATAAGTATATCCGGAAGTTCCGCCGTTTACAACCGTAGTTGCGTTGCCGTTGTTTGCAGAGCAGGTAGCAGGATTTGATGTAACAGAAATAGTTAACTGTGCAGGTTCTGTAACAATTGCAGTAGCAGTAACCGCGCAACTGTTTGCGTCTGTAATTAAAACAGAATAAGTTCCTGCACCAAGATTAGTTGCAGACGATGAAGTTCCTCCGGTTGGCGACCATGCATAAATAAAACTTCCTGCACCACCGTTTGCAGTTACGTTTGCAGAACCATTGTTGTTGCCAAAACAAAGTGCCGAAGTTGTTGTTGTGGTTGCAGTTATTTGTGCAGGCTCTGTAACAACAGAAGATGCAACGTTCACACATCCGTTTGCGTCAGTAACCGTTACCACATAAGTTCCGGCAGCAAGACTATCTGCTGTGGCTGTGGTGTCATTGGATGCTGACCACGAATAAGTGATAGGTGCAGTTCCTCCGCTTGCGTTTACGCTTGTGCTGCCATCAGACAAACCAAAACAAGAAACATTTGTAACAGAAGCAACACTTACTGTTACTCCGCCTGTTGATCCTACAATTGCTGTTGAAGAATCTACGCAACCGTTTGCGTCTGTAACAGTGAGTGTGTATGAACCGGGCGCAAGATTGTTTTCATTTGCAGCTGTTCCTCCTGAGGGAAACCACGAATAAGAATAAGATCCGTTTCCTCCAGAAACAGTTGAAGTAGCCGAACCATTGTTTCCTGTACATATGGATGGATTGGTTGAAACGCTTACAAAAAGTTGCGCAGGTTCTGTAATTGTTGCAGTAACAGTTGTTGTACATGAATTTGCATCAGTAATGGTACAGGTATAAATTCCGGCAACAAGATTTGTTTCATTGGCAGTTGTTCCGCCCGAAGGAGACCATGCGTAAGAATAATTTATTGTTCCGCCACTTGCAATTACACTTGCTGCACCGCTGTTGTTTCCAAAACACAAAACATCTGTTGTGCCCGATGTTGCTGTTAATTGAGACGGTTCTGTTATTCCTACAGTTGTAGTATAAGTGCAACTGTTTGCATCTGTAATTGTAATGGTATAAATTCCTGCATTAAGATTCGTTGCTGTTGAAGACGATCCTCCGGAAGGAAACCATGAGTACGAATAATTTGTTGTTCCTCCGCTTACGCTTACATCAGCAGACCCGTCACTTAACCCGAAACAAGAAATTGATGTAGATGTTGCGACCGCAGTGAGTGCTGTCGGTTCAGTAATAGTTGCTAAAGTTGTAACGGTGCAACTGTTTGCATCTGTAACAGTGATCGTATAAATTCCTGCAGCAAGTGAAGAAGCAGATGAAGACGTTGAAACAGAAGGAGACCACACATAAGTATAAGCAGGAGTTCCGCCCGATGCGTTTATGTTTACAACTCCGTTTGAATCTCCAAAGCAGGAAATGTTGTTTGCTGTAACAGGAGAAACCAATTGCGTTGGTTCTGTTACCGCATAAATTGCATTGGAAGTACAACCTGCAACATCCGTAACCGTAACAGTATACGTTTGCGCAGTTAAACCACCTGCGTTTGCAGTTCCTTGTCCTGTGGTTGGAGCAGGACTCCACGAATAAGTAATACCTCCGTTGCCACCAGAAAAACCTGCGCTTGCAGTTCCATCATTTCCACCAAAACAATTTATGTTTGTTCCGCTTACAGTAGCGTTAATTGCGTTTGTTCCTGTAATAATAAACACCACTGAATCCTGGCAACCAATAAAAGAAGTTACAACGCAGGTATAAGTTCCTGCACACATTCCCGATGCGTTTGCTGTTCCTTGGCCGGAACCAGGCACAGGATTCCATTCGTAAGTATAACCGGGAATTGAACCTGATGCGTTTACTGATGCCGTTCCTGTGCATCCGCAATTTGCGTTTGAAGATGCTCCTGATGCAACAACCAAAGCAGAAATAGGCGTACACGCATTGTTCAGTTGATTTATGTATGTTGTATTGGCAGCGTTGTTTGGAAGACCGGGCGTTTGATCATTAGGTGTAACACAGTTTCCTTCTGACCAATTGACCTGAAGATTGGGGTCTCCTCCGTTAAAATACCAAACGTTCTGAGATCCTGAACCGCCGCTGTTGAAATAAATAAGTGTGTTAAGATTATCTGCAGCCCAGCAAACATTAAAAACTTCGCAACCTGATAAATTTACAAGGCGCATACAATCGCCGGCGTTTGCAAGTAAAAGATTATTCCAGTTTGCACCGGCAAACCAACCTGCTGCGGGGTAACTGCACGCAAGAGCACCGGGCGTTGTTGCGTTTCCTTCGAATAAAGTAATGTTATTTATAGGAGCAATAATTCTGCAATTTCCATCTGACATAGAAAGATCGTCGGCAGGAATTGTAGGATCTTTATCTGCACTGTTGTAAACTACAATGATTGTTCCTATTGGTACAGCTGCCCACATCGGGTCGAAAGAAAAACGTGCGCAACCTGCAGCTACACCGCCGGCTCCATGATAGCCGCTGTTGTCGTCAAAGATCCATCCGCGTATATCAACGCTTGGTGGTACTGCGTTCGGATTACAACTGTAAACCACGTTTGTGTCTACCACAACAAATTCCACCCACTCTTTATTTCCGTTTTGCCCGTTAGATACTTCGTTAATGATCATGGTTTGCGAATACGAGTGTGTACAAGCGCAAGCCAAAATTATAGAGAGGAGGAGTTGTAACCTTTTCATGTTTCAATAATTAACTTGTCAGACAAAACAGATTATTGAAGCGGTTTCGGAAATTGCATTTTAGCAAACCTGTAGGGTTCTCACTTCTGTGAAACAAATGTAATGAATAAGAATTTATCTTTCTTTAACTGGTATTAAGTTTATGTGATGTGAATATAAAATTTCACTTTACCCGTGTTTTCAGAGGTAATTCATCGATAATATTAAAGAAAATACCGATGAGTGTTTTTTTCCCGGGGTGCCCGCCCAATGACAATTTGTTAAATAAAAATTTACTGAGTCACAAAGTACCGGTTTGCCACCCAAAGAAATCTTAAAGGAATCTCTTTTGCTCCGAAAGCACCTGTTCAGTTATACAAATTTGGAACCGAATGATTTCTGAAAAATTTCTGGTTTAAGAAAAGGTCAAAAAAACCCTTTGTACTTTTTCCTTAGTTTATTTAATGTTCAGTTAAGGTTAGTGTAATTGAATCAAAGATTAATTAATGTTTACATGTTGCTTGATGCACCGTTGGCTTTATTTCGTTTTGCGATATTGCGCGCTTATAAAAATTTATGCGAAAAGATTTCAATTTATTTTTCCTGCTCTGTACAGTCCTCTGCATTTTTTACTGCACAACTGTTTCTTCGCAAACTCAAATGGCCATTTGGAATTTTGCTTCTGTTGCCAACGCTGCAACAAATCCTTTTAACGCTACTACTGATTCTGTTTCGGGCACACCTTCTTTACAACAGTTTTTTCAGAATATTGATAACAATGGCATTGCAGGTACAGCGTATACAGATGTTAACGGTGTTAATCATTCTGCAAGCAATGCAATTTCGTGGAATGATATTAAAGGTTCAGGAACAGATGCTGAATTGATAATTACTGTAAACACTGCTGGCTGGGACAGTATTTTTCTGCGCTTTGATTATAAAAGTGAATCAGCTAATTCTTTCGATATAGAATATTCAAACGACGGTGGTTCAACCTGGACTCAGATCATCAATAACACTTCCATTAACTCTGATGGTTTTAATAACTGGGACTCAAAAACTGTAAATCTTACATCCTTTACCGCTTTAGAGGATGAGCCTAATTTGCAAATTAAAATTCAGGATTTAGATAACTCAGGCGACGATCAGTTTGCATTTGATAATGTTGAACTATATGGAAGCAAGGGTACAAACAAACCTTCCATTGTATTGCATTCATCCACTACAGATTATTTAAATCTTGATACTGCAAATACTACAAACGGATTAGCAAGCGGAGTGATTGATGATGTTACTGACCCCTGCCGCACAAAAGGATTTACTTTTCGTTTAAAAGATGGTGATACGCCATTGAACCTGCTTACACTTTCTGCAACAAGTTCAGATAATAGTGTGGTACCTAACGCAAACCTTACTTTTATTACTATTAATGACAGCACAAGAAATTTAAGAATAGACCCTTCAGGCGTTGGATACGCTGATATTACTGTAACAGTGAGTGACGGATCTGCAAGTGATTCCTACCTAATAAATTTCGCCGCATCAGACACTGCTTACGATGTTGTAAATACAGATTTTCATACAGGAATTTCTGATGCTTCAACAGCAATAGATGTAGGTAATAATTTTTTTCTTGGAGGTGATGATGAGAGTAACGCCTTGCATTTGTACCACAAAGATTCATCGGGTTATTTTTTTAATGAATTTGATATTGCCGGCCCAATGGGTATTTCGGGCGAGGGTGATTTTGAAGCTTCCTGTAAAAAAGGATCGAAAGCGTATTGGATGGGTTCTTTAGGAAACTCTGTTAGTGGAAATATTCAAACCTCAAGACATCGTTTTTTTGCAACTACTCTTACAGGTTCGGGTAGTTCTACTGTTGCGTCGTACATTGGTTCGTATAACATGCGCCCTTCTATGATTTCGTGGGGAGATGCCCACGGATATGATTTTTCATCAAGCGCTGCAAGCGGAATGATTCCTAAACAAATTGATGGCTTTAATGTTGAAGGTATGTGCCTTGGGCCAAACGATACTTCTCTTTACATAGGTTTTCGCGCGCCATTGGTTCCTATAGGTAACAGAACCAAAGCGCTTATTTGCCCTATCAAAAATTTTGAAGCCTGGTTCAATAACGGATCACCAATTGGTTCGCCTGTTTTTGGAAATCCGATTGAATTAAATCTTGGAGGACGTGGAATACGAAGCATTGAAAAAAATGCAAACGGACAATATTTAATAGTTGCCGGAAGTTATGATAATGTACACAACGCTGCCTTGTTTGAATGGAATGGAGTGCCAACCAGCGCTCCTGTTTTATTAGCTGCCGATCTGACAAGTTTAAACCCGGAAGGTATTGTTTCTTTCCCCTCTCCATTCTACAACGGATCTACAGTAGAATTAATGAGCGATGACGGAACGCAGATCTGGTACGGTGATGGGATAGAAAATAAATTATTACCGGATATGGAAAATAAAAAATTCAGAACCGTAAAAGTTGTCACTACCGGCGGAACTCTTCAGCCTTGTGTAAATCCTGTCTTAACAAGTGTTACTGCGTCTCAACCAACAATTTGTACAGGTGACAGTTCTGCTTTAAACATTATTGGGAATTTAAATGGCGCAACAACATGGAAAATTTATACTGACAGTTGCGGTGGAACAAGTGTTGATAGCACAGCGGGCGCCAGCGTCATGGTCAGTCCTTCTGTAACTACTACATATTATATCAGAGGTGAAGGTGGTTGTGCTTTAGCGAATAGCTGCTCGCCTGTAACAATTGCGGTTTCAATTTGCACAGACATATCTCAGGCTAACCTAAGCAATAGTTTTAATGTGTTTCCAAATCCTGTAAGTGATTTATTTACTATTGAAGCCACAGGAATTTCCCATTACCAGGTAATGATTTATAATTCTATCGGGCAATTAGTCTTGTCTCAAAACAGCCAGGGAATTAAAACCAATATCATCGTATCAGATTTTTCAACGGGCGTTTATCATGTCAGGTTGTTAACCAACTCAGGCGTTGTGATCAAAAGAATAATTAAAAATTAAACTGAAAATTTCATCGTTATTTTATACCAATTGGACACATTAAATAGTTCAATCTGCTTGTCCTTTTTCATTAATATTTCTTCAAAAAGTTGTTCCATAGTCCCTGCTATGCAACAACTTTTTTCATCATCTTAATAAAAAAATACGGCGCATCTTTAAACTATTTAATGTGTCCAATTGGTATAATAAGTATATTTAGCCTTCTAAAAATTATGGCCTCGACCCCCAAACACAAGGCACTTGAAAATACCTGCTTTTTTACCTGGCTTGACGAATTCGGAATTTGTCATACAGAGGTAAAGGAAAACTCTGTAATAGAATTAAAAGACGCGGTTGAAAATAAAGAAGACGTGTTAACAATTGCCGGAGAAAAGATTCCGCCAATTTTAGTTGATCTTCGTAAAATAAAAAGCATCAGTAAAGAAGCGCGCGATTATTTTGCTATGAAGAACAGAAAGCCCGGTGTAAAAGCAATTGCAATGCTTATTAAATCGCCGGTAAGTAAAATAATCGGCAACTTTTTTTTGGGAATAAATCTGCCATCTGTTCCTACCAAATTATTTAACTCAGAAACAAAAGCGCTAAATTGGCTGAAAGAAAATCACACAGAAAGAAAACAATGAAGAAGAAAGTGACGGGGAAACCAAGGGCGGTAAAGGAAGGAAAATCTGCGACAGAATTAAGTTCCAGGATAAAATTACTGGAAAATAAAATCGCTAAACAAAGCTCAAAACAAAAAAAAACAGAAAAAAGGATCAATGAATTTTTAGAGATCATTCAATGCTTTTCTAAATTTGATCTTAAAGTAAAAGCGAAGATTTCTGATAGAGGCGATCATTTTGATGCGCTTGCAGTTGGAATAAATATGCTGGGAGAAGAACTTGAATCGAGCATTATTTCTCTTGCCGAAAAAGAAATTTTGCTGAAAGAAATTCACCACAGGGTAAAAAACAATCTGCAGATCGTATCGAGCCTGCTTAACCTGCAGAGCAACCTGGTAGAAGACCCCGAAGTACAGCTTTTCTTTGATGAAACAAGAGGAAGAGTAAAATCAATGGCGCTTGTGCATGAAAAATTATATAATTCAAAAGATATTTCTACTATAGATTTTGCCCTGTACCTGCAAACACTTTCAGAAGGCGTGGGAGAATTGTTTGATCCCAATAAAAAAACGAAAACCACTTTATGTCTCAATGCCGAGCACCACTTTTTAAAAGTAGATCATGCAATTCCCTGCGGGCTTATTGTGAATGAATTATTAATGAATTCTTACAAATACGCTTTTCCGGGAAATGAACAAGGTGGAAAAATTGAACTTTCTTTTTTTAAAAAAGAACCGGGCCTTGGCAAAAAAGAAAATTTTATTCTGGAAGTTTCTGATAATGGAATTGGTTTGCCTGACAATTTTAAGATTGGCGAAACAAACTCGCTGGGTTTGCAATTAGTAGAAATGCTTACAGAACAAGTGGATGGAAAATTATTTTACGATGGAAAAAAAGGAGCGAGCTTTAGAATTGAGTGGAGTTCTTAGAATTAGGGATGAGGACGAGGGACGAGTTAGCTGAACTATTGGATATAAGATATAAGACATTGAGATATAAGACTGGTGCACGAGGAATTAACTAAGAACTATTAACTGACAACAGCAATGCACAAAATAAATGTTGAGGGAATAAAAGTATATGCTTACCACGGTTGCCTGGAAGAGGAAGCGCGCATTGGGCAGGAATATTCTGTTGATGTTTATATGGAAACTGATTTTACAGAAGCAGCGCAAACAGATGAATTAAGCAAGACAATAGATTACTGCCAGGTATTTGAAATTGTAAAACTGCAAATGAAAACGCGCAGCAATTTAATTGAACATGTTGCGCGCAGAATAAAAGAAAATTTACTGAAAGATATTGCTGCAATAAAATCTGTAAAAGTAAAAGTCACAAAATTCAATCCGCCAATGAATGGAAATGTGGAGCGGGTTTCTGTTGAAATATAAAAAAGTCCTGGAGTTTGAGAGTCCTGAGTCCGCAAGCCTTAGACAAAAAAGAGTCAGTTGAGGGCTAACAACTCAATCGAAAGATAAAAATCAATGAATCATTTAGGTGCCAAATGCATTTCAAGGATCTTACCGTTAAAATCTTCATCCAACAACCACAATTCTTTTTGCTTTAAACGCAAAATATTATCTGTAGAATTGTCATTGCCGTTTGAAGAAGGGTCAAAGGTCACTTTTTCTTTATTGCCGTTAAAAAACCAGGAACCAGTCTCGCTATAGTTTGCAATTCCAAAAGCAACATAAGACATGCTGTAAGTACCTTCTTTATCAATTACAAGGTTAAAATCTTTAAATGCCGTTTGATAGTCGCCGGTTTTATCAACGCCACTTTCAATTGCTTTTATAAGCACCCATGAATTTGCCATTCTTTCTTTTTTAGAGGACAAACTAAGTGTGGGGCCCTCAGGATATTTTTTACAGGAGAAAACTACCAGTAACAAAAGCAAAAAAGCGGAATATTTTTTCATTAAAACAAATTATTTTCAGTTGCGAAAGTATTAAATAATCACTTATAGAGCGAAATTATACCAATAATTGAAAAATTAATCCGCCGTATTTTTAATGAAATTAAATGGCTGTTTCATTTGAAAAACATGATAAAAGTGGCCCCAAAAAGGGTAGAAAAGCCCCCTTTGAATTATATTTTGCAGGCTTGGTCTATTTTGTTAAATTTGCATGTTCTTTAAAAACAAAAAGGTCCTGTGGCCGAGTGGCTAGGCTCAGCTCTGCAAAAGCTGCTACAGCGGTTCGAATCCGCTCGGGACCTCGATACATCAAATCATCAAACAAACAAGGTCGCCTTTTCGGCGACTTTTTTGTTTTGGACAAGACTGACTCAAGCTGTGCTTGAAGGAAGGATTGGACGAAACAAAAAATCAGCGCAGCTGCTTGTTTGTTTGATGATTTGATGTTGACTCCAGGCATGCCCGAAGGATCATTTTTTTAATAATCCGCTCGGGACCTCCCTGACAGAGAACCCTGATAACCGCGTGCTTATCAGGGTTTTTTCGTTTCGAACATTTTTGGACGAAATTTAAAATTCCAAATATCGCTCTTGTTATCATTGTGTTGAATGTTTCGAAGGATCAAGCGGGAAAGTTAGGGATTACAAATTTTCTTCCTGCACTCCCGACAAATTTGTTGGGAATGGTTTTAAAATTCTATCGCGTTTTTGCACTTCCCGGAAATACCGCTTGATCCAAATAGAAAATCAAGTTCAAAATAGGATTAATACCTGTTGTCAAGAGTTTAAAAATTAATTTCAAAAGTAATGGAGAAGCCAAGCTCTCCAGTTTCAAAATCATAATCAAAATCAATAGCACCAAATCCCCAATTAATTGTTCCAGATACCTTTTGATCGTGTTCTGCGGCGTACCAACCATAAAAACCGGCTACACCTAATCCAAGCACAACTACTGCTCCGGTAGTTTTAGGATGGTCTTCGGCAAATTTTTTTATTTTTTCCCGCTCTTGTGTCCAA
>JACMLS010000995.1 GCA_014379485.1 Bacteroidia bacterium
AAAAAAGGCGAATATGAAAAAGCTGTTGAAATAATGGATCAGATAGATAAAATTCTGAAAGAGAATTTTGGCGGAGATACTTATGATTATTATCATAACCAGTTTAACCGCGCAGAAATTTTTTGGAAAATGAATAAACCAGAAAAAGCGCAAACCTATTTTATTTCAGGAATTGAAGGGTATAAAAAGTTGCTGAAAGAATTTTTTCCATATATGAATGAAGAAGAAAAAACGGATGTAAATTTCAGCATGCAGGTAAGGTTTGAGAGTTTTGCAAATTTTGTTTTTGAAGCCAAAGAAAAGAAATGGCCTGTTGATATGAATAGTCTCAATACAGCCTTATGTAATTTTCAGCTTTCCAACAAATCGTGCCTGTTAAATGAGAGCGCAGATTTTCAAAGAAAAGTGTACGCATCCAATGATTCTTCATTGGTAAATTCTTACGAATATCTGGTAGAACTTAAAAAGTACATTGGTAATAAATACAGGATGAGTGAAGAGGAACTGGCAGCAAACGGAATTTTTGTAGATTCTCTTGAAATGGAAGCGAGTGCCCTTGAAAAAAAGCTCAATACACAGTTGCGTACAAAATCTTCTCCAACAGAAATTACCTGGAAAGATGTTGCTGCAAAACTCGATAAAAACGCCGCGGCAATTGAAGTGATACGTACTGCAAACTGGATCAATGATACTGTACCCGAAATAAAATACGGAGCTTTAATTATTAAAAACGGAATGACGGCACCTGAACTTGTATTATTAAAGAACGGAAACGATTTGGATGGTGCCTGGTTAGATGATTATCGTTTAAATATAGAAGAAAAAAAAGCAGATAATATTTCTTACAATCATTACTGGAAAACATTTGACGCTTCCTTAAAGGGAATTCAGAACGTTTATTTTTCAGGCGACGGGGTCTACCTTCAATTAAGTCTGAATACTTTATTCAATGCAGAAACCGGAAAATACCTGCTCGAAGAAAAAGACATTCACCTGGTAACAAACACAAAAGATATACTGAATAATTATGCTCCGCTGAAAGAAAAAAAAGACGGAATATTTTTTGGTTATCCTGATTACGAATTTGATTTTGTTGAGCAAAAAAGAAAACAGGAAGAAAAAGCAAGTGCGGCTTTGGCAACACGGTTTGGATTTTCTGAATTGCCTGCTTTGCCCGGAACTAAAAAAGAGGTGAATGATATTGTTTCTGTTTTCAAAACATCGGGTTTCAATCCCGCTTCTTATATTGCCGAATTTGCTTCAGAAAAACAAGTTAAGTCTGTAAAATCGCCTTTGGTTTTACACATTGCTACGCACGGTTATTTTTTGCCCGACTTTGATACGGAGGAGAAAAAAATTCTGGGATTCGACACTCAGAAAGCAAAACAGAATCCTTTATTGCGCAGCGGTTTAATGATGGCGGGCGCAAGTGTGGTAGCGCGCGATACCGCAGTTCTTCATGACCGCGATGATGATGGAATTCTGACTGCTTACGAAGCATCTCTTTTAAATTTACAGGGAACCGAGTTGGTTGTACTTTCCGCCTGCCAGACCGGTCTTGGAGAAACAATGAACGGGCAAGGGGTTTATGGTTTGCAACGCGCCTTTTTAATTGCAGGCGCAAGGAGTTTAATTATGAGCATGTGGGTGGTTGACGATTACGCAACACAAGAACTGATGACAGAATTTTATACCGAGTGGCTAAAAAATCCGGTTGCAGCAAATAAACTTCCTTCCTTTAAAAAAGCGCAAACCAAAATTAAACTGAAATATAAAGATCCGTTTTATTGGGGGGCTTTTGTTTTGCTGGAACGGTGAAACGGTTTTCGGTTTACAGTTTTCGGTTAGTTAGTTTTTAGTTCCCAGGTTGTTCGGGTGTTGTCCACCCGAACTGGTAGTAATAAAGATGTAAGATTTTTTCAGAAATAATTAAAAAGCCTGTTCGCAACGTAA
>JACMLS010000996.1 GCA_014379485.1 Bacteroidia bacterium
AAGCTTTTTCTTACGGAAGCGGAAGTTTTGAAATTGCCGGCATGTTGCAGCACCACAATGTAAGTTACCTGGCCGTTGCATATGCAGATGAAGGTGTTGAATTACGAAGGGGCGGAATAAAACTTCCGATCATGGTAATGAATCCGGAGCCACAAAGCTTTGAAGATCTTTTACATTACAATTTAGAACCCGAGATTTTTTCTCATCGTATTTTTGATCTGTTTGCAGAATTTGTAAGATCTCATGCTCAGCAAAACAAAAACATTCCTTCCATTCACATTAAAATTGATACGGGAATGCACCGCCTGGGCTTTGAAGAAAAAGAAACAGAATTATTGCTCAAAAAAATTAAAGCCAATTCCGGTTTAAAAATTGCTTCTGTTTTTTCTCACCTTGCCGGAAGTGATGAGGCTGCGCTGGATGGTTTTACCAATGAACAGCTGCAGGTTTTTATAAGCATAAGCGAAAAGATCATTTCAATTCTTCCGTATAAAATTTTAAGGCACATTTGTAATTCCGCGGCAATTGCACGCTTTCCGCAGGCGCATTTTGATATGGTGCGTTTGGGAATTGGTATGTATGGCATTGGCGCAAATGAAGAAGAACAAAAAAAATTATTGAATGCCGGAACTTTGCGCAGCACCATTTCTCAAATAAAACATTTACCAAAGGGAGAAACGGTTGGTTATAACAGAAGGGGGAATGTGGAAAAAGAAACTACAATTGCAACCGTGCCGCTTGGTTATGCTGACGGCTACTCGCGTAAACTGGGCAACGGAAAAGGTTGTATGTATGTAAACGGAATGCGCGCTCCCGTAATTGGCAATGTGTGTATGGATATGTGTATGATTAATATTACAGGCATTAATGCAAAAGAAGGAGACGAGGTAATTATTTTTAACTCGCCCCAAACCATCACAGAAATGGCAAAACAAAGCGATACGATTGCTTATGAAATTCTTACAGCAATTTCTCCAAGAGTTAAAAGAATTTACCGGGAAGAGTAACAGAATGAAACCGGCTAAAAAAAAATATTTTTTTCTTCTCCTCTTTTTTCCTTACATGGCTTATCTTTTCTCTCAGAGCAATCCAATGGATTCGTTAAAGCTGGCGCTGAAAAATGCAAAACACGATACTACACGCTGCGGTATTTTGGTTGAGCTTATTGACAATTTGCCCGAGGACAAATGGGGAAATTACAATGAGCAACTAATAGAAATAGCTGAGCGCAATTTACTCACCACAAACAAGCGTCAGCCAGAATATAAAATCTACAAAAACTTCTACGGCTCTGCTTACCTGAATATGGGTTACAGTTACCAAAACCACGGCAACATTCCGCGTGCGCTTGACTGTTATGAAATCTGCCTTAAAACCTGGGAGCAAATTGGCGAAACAGAAGGTGTGGCCAATGCGCTCAATAACATGGGCTATGCATATGAGCAACTTGGCGACTTTCAGAAAGCCATGGACTACTACCAAAGAACGCTATTGCTGCAGGAGAAAGCAGGAAATAAACAAGGCATTGCCCTCGCGCTGCATAACATAGGTGGCGTTTACGGCGACCAGAACAACATGCAGAAGGCGCTGGAATACTATACGCAAAGCCTTAAAATAACAGAAGAGATAGGAGACAGGAGTGGCTTAGCCAGTGCGTACAGCACCATTGGTGTAGTATATCATAATCAAAAAAATTATGCAAAAGCACTGGAGTATTATAACCAAAGTCTAAAGCTGCGGCACGAGCTGGGTGAAAAAAGAGCAGAGGCTACCACACTAAGCAACATTGCGCTGCTGTATGTAAAGCAAAAAAATTACACAAAAGCATTGCCCTATGCGCTAAAGAGTATGGCCATAGCTAAAGAACTTGGTTATCCAGATGCAATAACGCGTGCCACCAGGCAGCTTACAAACATTTACAAAGCCACGGGCAATTACAACCTGGCGCTCGAAAATTATGAGTTGTTTATACAAATGCGAGACAGTATTGCCAATACGGAAACAAAAAAAGCAGCTATAAAAAGCCAGCTTAAATACGAATATGAAAAAAAATCTGCGGCCGATTCTGTAAAAAATGCAGAGCAACAGAAAGTAAAAGATGCGCAACTTGATGCTCAAAACGCAAGTTTAAAACAAGAAAAGTTTCAGCGTTATTCGTTAATTGTTGGTTTGCTGATCGTTTTGGCTGGTTTGGGATTTGTGATCAATCGTTTTCGTCTGACACAAAAACAAAAGAAAATTATTGAAGAACAAAAAATAATTGTTGATGAAGCTTTTGAAAAACTGCATGAAAAAAACAAAGAGGTGATTGATAGTATTTATTACGCAAGAAGAATTCAGCGGGCGTTGTTAACTTCAGAAAAATACATTGAAAGGGTCTGGAAAAAACCCGCCTGAAAAAATTCCGGCAAAAAAACAGTATCTTTATTCATTGATCTCACTAATGAAAATTTACAGAAAAATAGCCTTCATTATTATATTTTTCCTTTTCGGAAATTTATTTTTTTCGCAGACTGTGCGTTTCCGCCATCTTACCGTTGAAGAAGGCCTTTCTCAAAACGCCGTTACTGCTATTTTACAGGATAAAAAAGGCTTTATCTGGGTGGGAACTTTTGACGGGCTTAATAAATATGACGGAAATAAAATAATTACCTGGAAGGGTTCTGTAGATGACTCAGACGCAATTGCATCTAACTCCATACGTTGTTTGTACGAAGATGGTGAAGACAACTTATGGGCAGGCACAACAGGGGGCGGAATGTTCAGGTTAAACCTACGCACCAATAAGATCACCAATTTTTATATTGATAAAAAGAAAAAAAACTGTATCAGCAGCGATTACGTAAATGCAATTAAAGAATACGAGCCCGGAAAATTATACATAGCAACTTCAAATGGCTTAAATATTTTTGACAAAAAAACAGAAACCTTTACTGTAATAAAAAAAGACGGACCAAATTCAATTCCCTTTTTATCCAACACACTAAAGAGTATGACGCAGGATACGCGCGGCCATATCTGGTTCGGGCATACAGACGCAGGGGTAACAGAATACGATCCGAAAACAAAAAAATGCACTTACTACACAATGGAATCGAAAGACCATCCTATACACGCAAACACAGTACGTACTGTGTTTGCAGACAGCAGAGGGTGGGTGTGGATAAGCTGCTGGAATTTTGGGCAAAACGCAATAGATACAAAAACCGGTAAAATTTACGATTGCAATGATAGTACAACTCTATTTAAAAACCTGAAACAGGCATCGCTCATCACTCAATATTACGAAGACAGAAAAGGAAATATCTGGTCGGCAACAGCAGAACATGGTTTGTGTTTTTTTAATCCTAAAACATTTGAAACAAGGTTTTATGAACACAACCCTGATGATCCTGAAACCATAAGTGATAACACAACCTGGAGCATTTGCGAAGACAAATCTGGCATTATCTGGTGCGGCACCTGGAAAGGCGGAGTAAATATGCTGGATGTGAGAACTGCGCGCTTTGGTTTGTACAGGCACGAAAGCAATAATCCTAAAAGCCTTAACAACAACTCGGTTTCAGGCATCTGCAAAAAATCTGACAACGAACTTTACATAAGCACTTCTGCCGGTGTAAGCGTTTATAATCAAACCAAAAACACATTTACTCCACTACCTATTGACGAAAAAAGCAGCACCTCTATCAGGCGCAATACGGTTGTTTATAATATGTTCAGAGACGATGATAATTCGCTTTGGATCTCGAGCACCGGGGCGGGACTTTACAGGTATTATCCAGACAAAAAAAAATACGAGAATTTTATTCCGGGAGATGCTGAAAATACAATTTCTACAGACTGGCCATCTGCACTTGTTAAAGATAAAAAAGGCAGATTGTGGATCGGTTCAATGGGTGGTGGTTTAAATTTATACCGGTATGAAACAAAAGATTTTGAGCATTTTGAAAAGAGCAGTAAAGACCCCAACTCCATAAGCAGTAATACCATTTCTTCGCTGCTGCTGCGACCAGACGGAAAAATATGGCTGGCTACGCATGAAGGATTGAATTTGCTTGATCCCGAAACAAAAAAAATTACACCTTACATAAAAGACAAAAACAACAAACCTTATTTTCCGGATGTTGGAATTAGCTACCTTATATATGCCCGCAACGGAAAATTGTGGGTAGGAACATCTGCGGGCCTTTGTGTTTTTGATGAAAAAACCGAAACGGCAATTTCATTTCACAAACTGCATCCTGTATTTGCGGGTAGAATATATGCTATTGCCGAAGACAATTCAGCTAATATCTGGTTCTCTACTTCAACCGGAATTTGCCGTTTTAATCCTGCAACAAATGAGTATAAAGTTTTTACTTCTATTGATGGTTTGCAGGGAATGGAATTTTCTCAGTCAGCTGTTTACAAAGCGCCCGGTGGCAAAATATATTTTGGGGGATTATATGGTCTTAACGCCTTTATTCCTGAAGAAATCCGTCAGAATTCAAGTGCCCCTTTGGTTGCCCTTACCTCTATTACGGTTTTAAATACGCCCTATGCAACAGCAGAAGATATTTCTTTTACCAATGAAATTGAACTTTCATACAAAGAGTATTTTTTCGCAATAGAATTTGCTGCGCTTGATTTTACTGATCCCCGCAAAAACACATTTCTCTATAAACTTGAAGGGTTTAACGAACAGTGGATAAATAACGGAAACAGCCACCTGGCAACGTTTACCAATTTAGACCCCGGAGAATATACACTTTTGGTAAAGGCGGTAAACAACGATGGTTTTGAGAGTGCAGAGCCTTGCAAATTAAAGATCATCATTACCCCGCCCTTCTGGAGAACCACCTGGTTTTACATTCTCTTTGTGCTTTTACTAGTGGGCCTCTTTTATTTGTATGTACAAACAAGAGAGCGAAAACTGAGAAAAGAAAAAGCCTTGCTGGAAGAAAAGGTTACTGAACGCACTGTAGAGCTAAGCCTGGAAAAAAAGAAAGTAGAAACCGCTTATGAAAAGCTTAACGAGCGTAATAAAGAAGTGATTGACTCTATACAGTATGCAAAAAGAATACAACATTCTTTACTACCAACCGATTCGTACATAGAAAAGAATTTAAAACGGCTCGGAAAAAAAGAAAAATGAATTCAGTTCTGAAAAATATTTGCTTCATTTTTCTTTTTGTTCTCATTTCCCTGTCAAAGGCCTCTGCACAAAAATATCCGTTTGTTTACTACAACATAAAAGAAGGTCTTGCGCATAGCCAGATCTGTGCTTTGTTTGAAGACAGCAAAGGCAAGGTCTGGATGCCTACCATGGGCGGAGGAATTTCTGTTTTTAACGGAAAAGAATTTATAACCATCAATAAAAAAAACGGATTAAAACACCTGAGTGTTCGCTGTGTTGCTGAAGATGCCACAGGAATCATTTATGCCGGAGCCTTTGGTGGTGGCCTTTACAAAATAATAAACGACAGCGCTGTTTCTATTTCAGATTCAACTATAAACGCAGACATTTTTGCAATGTGTATCTGGAAACACCAGCTGTGGCTGGGTGCAGGAAACGGTTTGTATTGTTTTGACGGAAAAAGTTTTCAAAATATTTCAAGATTAAAAAACATTCCCGATTTTGCAATTACATTCATGAATGTAGATAAAGAAAATAAGCTGTGGTTCGGTTATGACTCGCAATATGGTCTATACAATTATGATGGAAATGCTTTTAAAATATACAATGATGAAAATGGTTTGCACAAAGGGCGTTTACTAAATGTTTGTCACGATAAAAATAATGAACATTGGGTTGCAGCTTACGACGGAGTATTCCGGATTAAAAATAATTCTTCGTTTGCGGTTAAAGATAGTACAAGTGGCTTGCCAACAAATTATCCGTTCGATTTTGTTTTTCAGTATGATGGAAAAGTCCTTATAGGCTCTACAAACTTTGGTGTTAGCATTTATGATCCGGCAGCTAAAACAGTAGAGCACATTCAGCATTTGCATGGTATGAAATCTGATCTCGCTTTCAGGTTGCTTAAAGACCGTGAAGGAAATGTGTGGGTAAGCAACTGGGGAGACGGAGTTGCCCGTTTCCTGCAAAGCGGCTTGTGTAAATACGATGCTGACTTTGGTTTAAAAGAAAAAGTAATCCACTCCGTTTTCAGCTGCGAAAAAAAAATATTAGTTAATACATCAGATGCAATTTCTGTTTTAGAAAACAATTCTTTTAAAGAGTTTTTTAAAGCAGAAGGTAAGGGCATTGCAAACTGTTTTTTTTCTTCTGAAAAGGATTTCTGGATCATGTACACTTCTTCACTACACCACATTGTTAACGGAAAAAAAACAGTTTACACCGGAGATTCTGTAACCGCCCTGCGAACCGCTGTTAAAGACAAGAACGGAATAATTTACTTTGGGGGCTGGGGATCAGGACTAATAAAATTTGATCCTGAAAAGGGAAAACTTGAAAAATTTAAGGACTCGCTTGCACAGGTATCTATTTACATTTATAGTGTTTTTATTGACAGCAAAAATAATCTATGGGCCGGTACCTGGGGTGGCGGTTTACTAAAGTACAGCGGAAATGCCTGCAGGCAGTTAAACGAAAAATCAGGTTTGCACTCTGACCGCATTACCGCTTTGTGCGAAGATAAAAACGGAAACATATTTGCCGGAAGTATTGATGCCGGAATTGCAATGATAAAACCCGACGGAAAAATATTTTTCTTTGATCGTAAAGATGGGCTTGAAATTAATTCTGTAAACGCATTATGTGTACAGAACGATAAGCTCTGGATAGGAGAAATTGGCCATGTTGAACGGATAAAAATACAAAACGATAAAATAACTGAAATTGAAAAGTGGGAAGAAGAAGAGGGCTTTAACGGCGATGTGATGTTCAACGGAATTTTTGTTGCTGATGATAAAACTGTGTGGATTGGTACTAACGATTTTCTTTATCATTACGATGAAACAAGACGAAAACTAACAGGAGAAGAAGACTTGGTATTTATTTCGCAATTGAAAGCAAAAGACAGATCTTTTTCTGCAAAAGATTCCTTGCTCAGTTTTGACCACACAGAAAACAGGATCACGTTTTCTTTTTTCAGCACAAGAAAATTCAGGCATAACGATGTTTCTTATAAGTACAGAATGCTGGGTCTTGATACTACTTTTACGTTTGTAAAAAATAATAACGATGTTGTGTTTCATGAATTGCCCCCTGGTGAATACACATTTGAGATTTACGCGATCTATAACAATAAAATTTCTGAACCGGCCCGGCTTTCTTTTAGCATTACGCCTCCCTTCTGGAAAAGAACCTGGTTTTATTTGCTGAGTGGCTTAAGTATTTTGTTCGTTATTTTTCAGATAGTAAAACAAAGAGAGACCAAATTACAGAAAGCTAAAATACTACTTGAAAAAACAGTGCAGGAAAGAACTCGCGAAATTCAGTTACAAAAAGAAATTGTAGAAGTAAAAAACAAAGAGATCATGGACAGTATGCGTTATGCCAGAAGAATTCAAAACGCTTTAATGTCATCTGAAAAAAACATAAAAAGAAATCTTGACCGCCTGCAAAACAAGAACAAAAAATAAAAAAATTATTGCTCCAGGTTGTATTTCTTTACCACATTAGCAGAAACAAAAATACTTATCTCATACAAAAGAAAAAGCGGAATAAAAACGATCATTTGAGAAAGCCAGTCGGGCGATGGGGTAATAACCGCTGCCAATATTAAAAGGATTACAACAGCGTGCTTTCTGTACTTACGCATAAACTTCGGGGTTAAAATACCAATTCGGCTTAAAAAATATACGAGAATGGGCAATTCAAAAACAAGACCTGTTACCAATGCCATTGTGCTTAACAAAGAAATATAATCATCAAGCGTATTATTGGTTTCAATATGCTCAGGGCTGATCTGAAATTTGATGAGAAAATTATAAGAGAGTGGAAAGAGAATGAAATATCCGAATAAAGTTCCGGTCAGAAAAAGTACCGAGCCCACCAATACAAATCCTCTTACGGGTTTGGCTTCGCTTGATTTGAGTGCGGGTCTTACAAATTTCCAGAGTTCATATAATAAATACGGAAAACCAAGAATAATGCCGGCCAGCATACAGATCCATACATAAGTAGAAAACTGCTCACTGGCGCCCAGGGTCTGAAGTTTTTTTGTTGAATCTACTGTAATGCATGTGCTTTCTTCTGCATGAAACACTTTTCCAACTTTGCATAACATATCATAAGTAGGAAAACTCTGCGAAGTAGGGGCTAAAACCACATCCTTAAAAAGCCTGTCGCTATAGAAAAAAGCAACAATACAAATAGCCATTATAACAGCAGCAGCACGCACCAAATGCCAGCGTAATGCTTCCAGGTGTCCCATAAAAGACATTTCTGCCTGGGGGTTTTGCTGATTTTTATTTGAAAGAATGGCCATTTATTAATTGTGGCGCAAAGATAACAGTTTGTTGGGAATGAGAAGAATCCGGAAAAGATGCTCGCTAAGGCGCAAAGCCGCTAAGAAAAATTGGTATCATTCGGACAATAGAGAACCATTATACATGATTAGTAAAAAAAACTTAGCGGCTTGGTTTCTTAGCGAGAAAAAAAATCATTTACGGTCATTAGCGAAATTTGCAGCCACACTTTCGCGCACCGTTTCTGCAAAAGTTTTTCCACTCAGTTTTGCTTCTACCCAGGAGTCGAAATCAAAAAAAGCAACCACCTGAATTTCGAGCGCGTCTTTTTTTATTTCAATCAGTTTTTCTTTTAATTCCTGAAACACTTTTTTTTCTTCGGCTCTTCTTGAAAGTGGTGCGATCTTTTCAATAAACCTGAGCATAAATTCTTCAAAACGAAACAGGCGTTCCTGCTTTTTAAAATATCGTTTGGTAGATTCAATTGCGTAGGTAAGAAGATCTGCGTTACCCAGTTCATAATGCAGAATAAGATACATGATGCGTGCAGAAGAATAAATATCTTTTCTGCTTTCAATGTACCGGTCATTAAGAATCTGGTTGAGCCACTTTAATGACGCCGAAAAATTACTTGTGCCGAAAAAAGTATAAAAACAATTATAACGAATGGCAAGTAAAAACTCTTTATGCATTTTGTTCGAATATTTTCTTAAACCCTCTTCCACTTCCGGAAGAATCAGCGTGTTTTTTTCAAAATCTCCGCGAATAATATTCCGTGTAAACAACATGGTGTATACGTATGTAAAAATGCGGATCTGAATTTCTGCTGAGCGCGATTTTACAGAGCGAATTTTATCAAGCGTAACATACACCTCTTCGTCTTTTGCCAGTTCGTCCTGTATGTTAACCAGGTTGTTCAATGCAACAAGATAACGGATCTGATCGTCGTTTATTTTTTCTTTATCGCTCTCAGCAAAATCAATCAGTTTTTTTCTGTATTCGTACAGCTTGTCTTTTTTTCCGATAGCGTCGTAATAAAAATTAAAGATATTGTAAAAATGAAATTGCGCCCAGAAACCAAGTGCTTTTTCTTTGCTTCTTAAAACGGGGGTTTGAATGAGCTGCCGGTATTTTTCTGATTCTGCTTTTGTTCTTGGATAACCAAGAGTTTTTGTTAGCATAAGCATTTTACCCTCAAGCACGCGGTACTCACTTAAATTCTTGTATTTTTCAATTGCACTATTTTTGCTTTTCTCACTCTCCGGAATAAAATTTTTAAGCTCATCAAATTTTGCCTGCGCAACAATTACGCGTGTGCGCCAGTCTGTAATCTCAAGCTGAATGGAATATTTTTCGAAACGCAGCGCCAGTTTTTCTGCTTTCAGTAAAAATTTTTCGCACTGCTTATAAAGACTCTTGGCAAAAAGAAGTTCAACGGAATTTAAAAGATCTCTCAGCTCACGCTCAATGGAATTGTTATGATAAAACTCATTCAGCGATCGCAGAATCAGCTTGTATAAATAATTCTTTTCTGAAGGAAAATTCTTTACTCTTTTTTTTCCGAGCTGTTTTTTAATTTTCTCTTCGTTGTATTCTTCCTGCGCATCCAGCTCATCAAAAAGCTCAACATAAAAATTCCCTTCAGCCAGAGTGTGTTTAGAAGAATATTTTTTAAAATAACCCTTCTCGTTACGGCTAAGCGATTTTATCAGCAAAAAAACCTCGTTTGATCCAATCATTAAATTACAATAATAATTTAAGTTAAATTATTGTTTTTCAAACATATAAATATAAATAATTTGCTTTCAACATACAATAATATAAATAATTTGATTAAAAGCCTTGTATTGCGGTAGATATATTTGCTCATCCAAAAATCTCAGCAAATGGCTTCAACATTTAAAAGAGAGAAAAAGGAAAGCAATTTTTTTGTTTTTATTTCTCCCCTTTCATTAATAGTTGTAATACTATTCTTCTTTAATTTTTCTAAAGCGCAAAACAATGTGGGCATTGGTACAAATACACCCAACTCTACTGCTGCGCTTGATATTGTTTCTCCAACAGGCAACCAGGGTGTACTGGTTCCAAGACTAACAACTTTGCAGCGAACAGGAATTGTGACACCTGCCAATGGATTGTTGGTGTACGATATAAATTTTGATTGCTTCTTTTATTACATAGCCGCAAGCACATCATGGCAAAGCATGTGTGCAAACGCTGGCCCCGCCGGACCAACCGGTGCTACAGGCATAAGCGGCGCTACCGGAATTGCAGGAAGCAATGGAGCGAACGGCACTAATGGAACAAATGGTATTAATGGAATTTCTTGCTGGGATTTAAACGGCAACGGAATTAATGATAGTGGAGAAGATATAAATGCAGATGGATTTTTTAACGCGCTTGATTGTGCTGGAACAACTGGAGCAAATGGTGTAAACGGTGCAACGGGAGCAACAGGCGTAAACGGCACAACGGGTTTGAATGGAATAAACTGTTGGGATCAGAATGCAAACGGAATCAATGATCCTTTTGAAGATACAAATGGCGATGGATTTTTTACAAGTGCAGATTGCGTTTCAGGTATTGTAGGACCAACCGGCCCTGCGGGTTCTACGGGTTTATCAGGAGCAAACGGATTAAATGGAGCAACTGGCCCTTCAGGAATTGATGGAATAAACGGCTTGAATGGTGCAACAGGAAATACCGGTGCAACAGGCGCTACTGGTGTCACAGGAGTCACTGGTGTCCTTGGTGCAACCGGCCCAACGGGAATTACAGGAGCAACCGGTTCAATTGGATTGACTGGAAACACAGGCACTACCGGTGCAACAGGAATTACGGGTGCAACCGGCCCAACGGGAATTGCAGGAGCAACCGGCTCAATTGGATTGACAGGAAACACAGGCGCTACCGGTGCAACAGGTGTTACGGGTACTATTGGTGCTACAGGAATTACAGGAGCTACAGGTTCAATTGGTTTAACTGGAAACACAGGCGCTACTGGTGCAACAGGAATTACTGGTGCAACTGGTGTTAATGGTACTACTGGTGCAACAGGAGCAACCGGTTCAATTGGATTGACAGGAAACACAGGCTCTGCCGGTGCAACAGGTGTTAATGGTACAACTGGTGCAACAGGAGCAACCGGCACTTCAGTTTTTTCAAATCTTTCAACGTTTTCTGCAAGCGGAACTTTTAATGTTCCAGCCGGAGTTACAACAGTTTTGGTTAAAGTGTGGAGCGCTGGCGGTGGAGCGGGTGCAGGATGTTCAGCGTGTTTACCGGGCTCTATGCCAGAAGGCGGAACAGGCGGTGGCGCAGGCGGATATTGTGAAGCAATTGTTACAGTTGTTCCCGGCTCAGCAATTCCAATTACGATTGGCGTTGGAGGAACCGGTGGATTTGGAAACGGTGCAAACGGAACTGCGGGAGGTTTATCTTCTTTCGGAGCTTTTGTAGTTGTTCAGGGTGGAACTGGAGGAATTCATAATTCAAGCGGTGCCGCTGGTGGTTTCACTTCAACCTGCTCTTGCGTTTCGAGTATTTCTTTATTTGGCCAGGTATCTCAATCAAACAGTCAAATGTCAACACAGGTTTGCTATGGCGGCCCGGGCGGCACAGCCCCTCTTGGTGGTGGTGGTGGCGCAGCAGGCGGAGCTTTACCATTTGCATTTGTTGCGGGTAAGCAAGGTACAAACGGTTCGCAACCCGGCGGTGGCGGTGGTGGTGGCGGAATGTACATTGGCGGATCAAGTGGGCCCGGAGGGTATGGTGCAGACGGAGCTATTTTTATTTATTATTAATCTCATTATAATGTTTGAAATTGTTTCACATATGTAAAATTGTCCTTCATTTGTACATACAAATAACACCCAAAAGACTGCATGCAACAAAAGAAAAAAAATAAAACGCGAAGAAGACTGAGAAAAAAGAAAACAGCTGATACGAATAGCATTCAGATAAAAAGTTATTCCAACTATTCAGTTTCTGAAAAAAACCAGTTGTTTGTTTTTCCTTATTCGTATTTGTTTTCATTGCTCATTTTATTCACATTGGGTTTTCTTTCGCGAAAGCTCAGTACATCAGAACAGAAAAGTAACAACATCGTCGCGAACTGGGGAGTAAGCGATGGTGTTGTTCCCTGTTCATTGGAAGAAGGGAACAGGCTAGAAACTCAAAGCTCTTCATACAACAAAAATGTTACCTGAAATAAAAAAATACTTTCGCAAAACGATTCTGTTCCTGGTAATTCTTTTACCGGGAATTTCTGCTTTTTCGCAGGAAGAACTTCATAAAAAAGCAGAAGAACTTTTAAAGAAACAAGGGTTGGTTTTCAGAAAAAATGAAGGGCAATGGAAAGAAAATGTTTGTTTCCAGACAATGACAAACGGAACAAATGTTTATTTTTTGAAGAATGGTCTGAGCTTTGGTTTAAGTCGCGAGGACGAAGAAGAAGAACATGAAGAACATTCTCCGATAGATTTGCCGGGTAAAAAAAACAGGCACAAGATCGAAGCCATTCACGGCGCAGAAGAAATGGAATACCTGGTTTACAATGTAAATTTTCTAAATGCAAATTCCGCCGCAGAATTTATTGCTGAGGGAGAAACAATTTCAAGCACACACTATTTTAAAGTCGATAAAAAAATTAAAGGAGCGAAAGAATACAAAAAACTTCTCTACAAAAATATTTATCAGAACATTGACCTGCGTTATTATTCAGACCAATCAAAACTAAAATACGATTATGTGCTGAAAAAAAACGCAGACGTTTCAGAAATAAAAATGTCTTTTGCCGGAATAAAAAAATTGCACATCAATAAAAAAGGAGAATTGGTTGTTCACACAAAATGGGGAAATTTAATCGAGAAAATTCCTTTTTCATATCAGGAAATAAACGGGCAGAAAAAAACTGTTGAGGTAAATTATTTTTTAATTGACGATCACACTTTTGGATTTAAAATTACCGGGACTTACGATAAAAACACAGAATTAATTATTGATCCCATCATTTTAGAATGGTCAACTTACATTGGCGGAAATGCCCCTGGCGGCGGTTACGTTTTTGATATTGCTGCAGACCAGGCCGGTTATGTGTATGCAACGGGTTGGTACAACAACGGCTTTCCAACAACGCCCGGTTCTTACAATTCCAATTACACCACAGCGGGTTCCTGCGGTTTTAGCGGTGGAGATGAAGATGCTTATGTTTTTAAAATGACACCTAACGCAACTTCATTGGTGTATTGCACATACATTGGCGGCACCTGTAAAGACCGCGGAAGAGGAATTGATATTAACGCTGCAGGCGAAGCATTTATTACCGGCACAACTTTCTCAACTGATTTTCCGGTAATGAATCCGTTTCAGAATGCAAATGCGGGTGGCGTTGATGCTTTTGCTGTACGACTAAATTCTACCGGCAGCGCATTAATTTATTCTACTTACGTTGGAGGAAATTATAACGACTGGGCAGAAAAAATTGCAGTGAACGCTAACGACGAAGCTTTTATTTGTGGGGCCACTTTAGACAACGGGTCAAGTCCGAATTTTCCAACAACAGCCGGAAGTTTGCAACCTGCTTACGGAGGAGGCGCTTTCCAGGCCGATGGTTACGTTGCAAAATTAAATGCAAGCGGAAATAATTTACTGTACTCAACTTACATCGGCGGAAACGGTTGGGATTGGGCCTACTCAATAAAAGTTAATGCTGCCGACGAAGTTTTTATTACGGGTGCTGCGCAAACAAATTTTCCAAGCACAGCCGGAAGTTTTCAAACAATTATTGCAGGAGGATCAGATGTTTTTATTTCACGCCTAAATTCTTCGGGTAGCGCTTTGGTTTATTCCACTTTCATTGGCGGAACACTGGCAGAAGTTGGAAATTCTATTGCTATCAATACAATTGGCGAAGCGTTTATTACAGGAAGAACTTTGTCGAATAATTATCCCACAAGCGCCGGTTGTTATGATGCAAGTTTCAACGGGGGCACCTTTGGAGATATTATTGTTTCAAAAATAAATTCATCAGGCACAAGTTTAATGGCCTCTACGTATATTGGTTCTGCCGGACTTGATATTGGCTGGGGAATTGATGTAAGTGCAAACGATGAAATTTTTATTGCGGGTTATACTGACAATGCAAATTTTCCTACAACAACCTGTGCAATTGATAATAGTTATAACGGAACTATTGATGGTGATTATGTTTTTCTGAAATTAAACGCCACAGCTTCTGTTTTAAAATATTCAACTTTCATTGGAGGAAGCGATCAGGATTACTGGGAACCAAAAATAAAATTAATTGGTACGCCTTGCGACCAGCACGCAATCTGCAGCGGAACTTCGCACTCAACAAACATTCCAACAACGCCCGGCGTTATGCAACCTGTAAAATTAAACGGGCAAGATGATCAGCCCACCATTTTAAAACTCCGGCCAATAATAAATCCGGGTTTTACAATAAATCCAAATCCTGTGTGCGGAAATACACCCATAACATTTACAGACACCACAACAGATTGCGGTTTGTGGGATACGCTTACTATACACAATTGGAATTTTGGCGATGGCGGAACTGCAAGCGGAGTTGTTGTTACGCACACGTACGCAACGCAAGGGACTTACACGGTACAATTAATTGTGGGTTGTCCGCTCGATACAGTTTATCAGACAGTAACTGTAAGCAACGGAATTACTTCAACAACTGCAAGCGATTCTTCTTCGTGCGGAATCAATAACGGAACGGCAAGCGTAAATCCCACAAGTGGAATTTCTCCATACACTTTCTCCTGGTCTAACGGAAATGCAAACGATACAATTTTTAATCTTGCGCCCGGCACTTATACTGTTGGAATTACAGATAACGTTGGTTGCACCGGAACAAACACAGTTGTGGTGTTTCCTTCCAATGCAACGCCTCCTGCAACTTCGCCAATAAACGGAAACGATTCTATTTGCGCAAATGCAGCAGCTATGATCTTTTCTGTTATTAATTCTTCCGGCAGTAATTATGTGTGGACAGTTCCTTCCGCTTGCACAATTGTTTCGGGACAAGGAACAAATTCTATTATTGTAAACTGGGGCAACACAAGCGGAATTGTTACTTGTACAGAAACAAATGCCTGCGGAGTTGCCGGAACACCTGTAAACTTTCTTGTAACCGTTTTGCCTGCGCCGCAAGTAAATTTTGTTGCTGATACAGTAAGTGGCTGCTCTCCGCTCACTGTAAATTTTACAGACCAGACAATTGTAAGCGCCGGCACAATTGAAAACTGGTTGTGGATCTTTGGCGATGGAAATACTTCAACACAACAAAATCCAACAAACATTTATTTAAATTCAGGAGCTTACAACATTTCGCTTACAGTTACAAATGATCTTAGCTGCGTTGCAACTTATACAGCAACAAACTATGTAAATGTATTTCCTGATCCGCTTGCAAATTTTACAAGCAACAGCGGAGAGGTAACTTCCTCTGCGCCCACAGTTGTTTTTACCAATACATCTGTTGGAGGAGTAGATTGGTTATGGGAATTTGGTGACGGAAGTGATACAACGTTAATGAACCCTTCGCACACGTATGAGGATGCAGGAAATTATTTAACCACATTAACCGTAACCAATCAGTACGGTTGCATTGACAGCATTACGCAAATAATCGTTATAAAAGATGAATTTACTTTTTACGTTCCGAATGCTTTTACACCTGACGGAAACGGAATAAATGATTTTTTCAGAGGAGAAGGCCGTGGTTTTTCCAATTACCATTTAGAAATTTACGACAGATGGGGAGAACGCATTTATGAAAGTGATGATTACAATTTACCCTGGACCGGAACTACAAAAAAAAGTGAGACGCTTGTTCAGATTGATGTTTACGTGTATAAAATAAAACTGAATGATAATACGGGCAAAGAGCGCAGTTATGTAGGGCACGTAAGTGTTGTGAGATAGTTTTTGGGGAATAGAGAATGGGCAATAGGGGATAGGGATAATTTTGAATTGAAAAATGCGGTTGAAATTGAAATAAATTTAATTAATATTGAACTACCTTTTTTCACTCTTAAATTGGAGGATGAAAAATTAAAATAACAAGATAAATGAAAATAAGATTTTTACTTTCCGCTTTCCTGGTTCTTTCTGTGTTGACGAATGTTGACGCGCAAAATACGATCGTTTCTCCTTCTGAAAAAGAAAAAATTCTTGAAAACATCGGAAATTTTCCGGTTACGTTCAGGCAGAATGTGGGGCAGTGGGACGATAAAATTCTTTTTCAGGGATCTTCGCCAAGATGGGGAAGCGGAATTTATTTTATGAAAGATCAGCTCAGTTTTGGTTTTGTGAGAGAAGAAGAGGAGGATGAAGAAGAAGAACACGAACGCATTCACCACAACCGCAGAAAAAAAAGACACGAAAGCAACAAGGCAGAAAAATCTGACGAGAACATTGAGCATTTTGAATACATGGTGTGGAATATGCGTTTTAAAGAGTGCAACGCAAACGCAGAAATTTTAGCCGAAGGAAAACAAGACAGCCGCGTAAATTATATGATAGGCGACAAAAGCAAACACAGATCAAACGTGCCAGATTTTTCTGTGCTTACTTACCAAAACATTTACGACAACATCAGCGCAAAATATTACAGCACAGGCAGAGACCTTAAATACGATTTCATTTTAAAACCCGGAGCTGACATCAGCAAAATTCAATTGGAGTGCGATGGCGTAAAAAATCTTCGCATCAACGAAAAAGGACAAATGGAAATAAAAACTCCCTGGGGGATTTTATTGGAAGAAATCCCCGAGTCTTATCAAATTATTAAAGGAAGAAAAAAACAAATAAAAATTTCTTACAGAAAAATTGATAAAAACACTTTTGGTTTTGTTGCAGACGAAAATTATAATCCGCAATACGATCTTGTAATTGACCCCATCAATTTTGCGTGGAGCACATTTGCAGGCGGTGGCCCCGGAGCAGATGGTTACATTTCTGAAATTACTGTAGACCCCAGCGGAAATGTTTATGGTACGGGTTGGTACAACGCAGGCTTTCCTACAACGCCCGGTTCTTACGATCAGTCTTACAACGCGGGTGGTGGTTATGGCGATGCTTATGTTTTTAAATTAAATGCAACCGCGAGTACCATGGTCTATGCAACTTATATTGGCGGCGCAACTTCTTATGAGCAAGGGCAGGCAATTATTGCAAACGCTGCCGGAGAAGTTTATGTTTGCGGCTGGACACAGAGTACAGATTTTCCAACAACAGCGGGCGCATTTAACACTGCGTTTAACGGAACTTCTTTTCAGGACATTGTTGTTTTTAAATTAAATGCAACGGGCAGTGCTCTTGTCTACTCCACTTTTGTGGGAGGAATGTATAGCGATTACGCTTACGCAATGGCGCTTGATCCATCAGGAAATGTTTATGTAACGGGTTACTCAACAAATTTTAATTTAGATTTTCCTACAACGCCCGGCGCTTATTTACCGAGCGCTATGACAAGTAATGGCGGCGTGTATGTTTTTAAAATGAATTCCACCGGAAGCGCAATGGTATATTCTACGTTTACAGGAAACCCAAGCGGCAGAGGATTAGGAATTGATGTGAACACGGCAGGTGAAGCTGTACTTACGGGATTTAATTATGGAAACATGGATATAACTCCCGGAGTCTTTAATCCAACACCCAACGTAAACATCGGAATTTATCCGGATGCGTTTGCACAAAAAATAAATCCGACAGGAACAAGTTTGGTTTACTCTACTTATTTAGGAGGAGATAATTGGGAAGAAGGAAACGGAATTGCAATGGATCTTTCCGGCAACGCATACGTAACAGGTTTTACAGGTTCATTAAATTTTCCTACAACAGCCGGCGCATTTGATGTTACACAAAGCGGCGGAAGCGATCCCTGGTTATTAAAATTAAATACTGCGGGCACAGCTTTGGTGTACGCAACTTTTTTAGCGCAGGATGGAATCGGGTATTCTGTTGCAGTAAATTATCAGAACGAAGTTTTTTTTGCCGGCAACATGAACTCGCAGGGTTTTACTGCAACGCCTTGTGCATTTGATGCAACGTACAACGGCGCAACAGATAATTTTATGGGAAAATTAGATGCAACAGGAAGTGTGATGTTATTTGAAACGTATGTAGGAGGAACCGCAAGTGATTACGGAAACGGCCCTTTCGGAAAAGTAAAAATTGTTATCTCTGATCCTTGCGAAGAAAAAGTGTATGTGTGCACTACTTCTCACTCTACAGATTTTCCAACAACAGCCGGAACATATCAATCTGTAAAAGCAAACAGCGGCGCAGATCAACCGGTCGTGTATCACATCAAACCAACAATTACTCCGCTCTTTACTTACACCGTAAACCCCTGCAACAATGTAGATTTTACAGATGTATCAACCGGAAATTGTATCTGGCAAGCCGGCCCCTGGTCGCCTACACAATGGCAATGGAATTTTGGCGATGGAGGAACTTCAACAACACAAAATCCTTCTCACACTTACGGTGCGCCCGGAACTTACAACGTACAATTAATTGTTGGATGTCCTAAAGATTCTATTACCATTCCTGTTACTGTTTCTGCAGCAGGATTGGTTTTAGCAATGTCATCAACACCTGCGGGCTGCGGAATAAATAATGGTTCTGCAACTGTAAACGTAACAACAGGCACAGGGCCGTTTACTTATACGTGGACACCAACAGGAGGAAATGCAGCAACCGCAAACGCATTGGGTGCAGGAAATTATACGGTAACAGTTTCTAACGGCGCTTGCACAAATACAGATTCTGTTGTTGTTGCTCTATCAGGAGTTGCGCCGGTTACTTCGGCAATTACAGGGCCCAATCCTGTTTGTCCGAATGCAACAGGTATTGTTTATTCTGTAACAAATACAATTGGTTCTGTTTATGCGTGGACAGTTCCGGCAGGTGCAACAATTACTGCGGGACAAGGAACAAATTCTATCACCGTAGATTTTGGCGCAAGCGGCGGAACAATTTCTGTAACAGAAACAAATGCATGCGGAACAGGAACTGCAGTAACCACACTTGTAAATACAAGTACAACGCCGGTTACTTCTGTAATTACAGGACCGAGCCCGCTTTGTCCGAATGCAACAGGACAAATTTATTATGTTGTAAATACAAGCGGATCAACTTACGCGTGGACAGTTCCTGCAGGCGCAACAATTACTGCGGGGCAAGGAACAAATTCTATCACTGTAACTTTTGGTGCAAACGGTGGAACAATTTCTTGTACTGAAACTTCTACATGTGGTACGGGCGTTCCTGTAACAACAACAATTGTAATGAATGCTGCGCCTGCAACCGGAGCAATAAGCGGAACAACACCTGTGTGCCCGAATGCAATAAACATTGTTTACACAGTAAATAATACAGCGGGTTCTACTTACAACTGGTCAGTACCTGCGGGTGCAACCATTGCAAGCGGACAAGGCACCAATTCTATTTTTGTGAACTGGGGAACAACAGGAGGAAATATTTCTGTAACAGAAACAAATTCATGCGGCACAGGTACAGCAGTAATTTATCCTGTAACAATTTTTCCATTACCTTCTACTTCTCCTATAACGGGAGGAAATCCTTCGTGCGCAAACACAAGCGGAATTGTTTATTCAGTTACAAACACACCCGGCAATACTTATGTGTGGTCAGTTCCTGCAGGCGCAACAATTGTAAGCGGACAAGGCACAAATTCAATTACATTAAATTGGGGGGCAAACGGCGGAACAATTACTTGCACAGAATCTAATTCGTGTGGCGCAGGAGCTCCTGTTACAATAAATGTTTCGTTTTCATCTCCACCTGTTACATCAACAATAACAGGCGTTTCTCCTCTGTGTCCAAACCAAACCGGAACAGTTTATACAGTTACAAATAATATCGGATCAACTTATGCATGGACAGTTCCTGTCGGAGCATTTATTGTGAGCGGACAAGGCACCAATTCAATTATTGTGAATTGGGGAACAACTGGAGGAAATGTGAGTTGCACAGAAACAAATATGTGCGGAAGCGGCGCAACAGTTTCTTATCCCGTTATAATTAATTCACTTCCTGCAACAGGAGCCATCAGCGGACCAACACCTTTGTGTGCAAATTCAACAGCGCAAACATATTCGGTTACTAATACAACAGGTTCAACTTACACCTGGTTAGTTCCGGCGGGCGCAACAATTGTAAGCGGGCAGGGCAGCAGTTCTATTTCTGTAAACTGGGGCTCAACCGGCGGCACAATTTCTGTTACTGAAACAAATGCATGCGGAACAGGAACTGCAGTAACTTACAGCGTAACACTTTTAGCAGCGCCAACAGTTTCTTTTGTTGGCGATACACTAAGCGGTTGCGCACCACTTACTGTTGATTTTACAGACAACACCATTGTAACTGGCGGAACAATTACAAATTGGAACTGGGTGTTTGGCGATGGTAATACTTCCAATTTACAAAATCCCACAAACACTTATTTAAATTCAGGCGCATATAATATTTCGCTTACGGTAACAAGCAGCGCAGGTTGTTCCGCTACTTACAACGCAACAAATTATGTAAACGTGTATCCAAATCCCATTGCAAATTTTACAAGCAACAGCGGAGACGTTTCTGTTTCTGATCCCACAATTATTTACACAGACTTAAGCACCAGTAACATTATAAACTGGCTCTGGAATTTTGGCGATGGAAGTGATACTACAATTCAAAATCCATCTCACATTTATCCCGAAGCAGGCGTTTATTCAACAACACTTACAGTTACCAATCAGTATGGTTGTATGGATGATGTAACGCAAACCGTAGAAATAAAAGATGAGTTCACATTTTTTATTCCGAATTCGTTTACACCTGACGGAGATAATTTAAACGATTATTTTCGTGGCGAAGGAAAAGGAATTAAAACTTACCACTTAGAAATTTACGATCGCTGGGGCGAACGCTTTTTTACGAGTGATGATTGGAATAATCCGTGGACAGGCGCAACGAAGAAATCAGATCGTTTGGTTCAGATAGATGTTTACGTTTATAAGATTGTGGTGGTGGATATTTTTAATTTAGAGCATAAGTATGTAGGGCATGTGAGTGTTGTGAGATAATCTGAAATAAATTTAGAAAGATTGGACCCCGAAATAAATTTTTGGGGTTTGGTTTTTTAGGGGTAAATTGGCATATGTTTACTAATGAAATAATAACCTCTAATATTCCTCTTGCTAGAATTGTAATTGATTTTTTTACGGCAGAGGCAACTAACCCAGAACTTTTTAAGAAAATAAAAGAGATTTGCGTTAAATATTCGACTGTCTTAAAAAAGCCAAATGGAGTTCATTTTAATCAAATGGGCTATTTTTCTTTGTATGACTTCGGCTTGTACATAGGTGAAACTCAACTTAACGGTGGGGCGTTCAGTCCATTTTTCGTTGAGCAAATAGTTAATAAATTATCCGAGAACTATATTATAATTTTAACTCCAGATATTGGTCCTAAATATTCAGGTGAACGAAGGTTTAAATCAGGTGAGGATTTAACTAAGTTTTTATATGAACGAGATTTGATCCTTAACCTGGTTTGCGGATGGAAATATATTATCAATAAGTATTCGAGTTCGGTTGTGAAAATTGAACATAAAAATTCTTTGGGCGACCCGGCAATTGGAACTGGATTTTATTTTGGTATTATTGCTAATGGTGCGCCTAAGGATCTTATAATAACAAATAAACTTGTCGTTGAAAAAGCGTCTGAGATAAAGGTTTTATCAAAGGATGACGGTGAAATAAAATTTTTATCAATAATACAAGATTGCTCACGAGATCTGGCATTTATCGTTTTAGAGAATGAATTATCACTGCCCGCTTTTCACTTAAATTCTCCTATAGAAATTTTATCTGAAATTATCACGATTGGCTACCCTTCTATTCCAATGACAAAATTTGCTTATCAATTAGTTCATAGAGGAGAAGTGAATACGTATGTAGAAGACTACTCTGGAAATCAACTATTTCTCTTTTCTGCAAAAACATCTTCAGGAAATAGTGGTAGTCCAATTATTGATAGATTTGGAATGATAGCTGGAATAGTTACAGAAGAACTCTTTGAAAAAGAAGCGTTCTATCAAAAAGGGAAATTGCCATATTATGCCGCCATTCCAGCTGAGGAAATAATGAAATCACTTGCCGAAAATTTTCCTAAAAAGTAAAAACATCAAATATGAACTCTCTAAAAGCGCCATTTGAAAAAGAAACTGATTATCAAAATTTCATTGCAGAAAAAAACTAAACTGCTTCTTTGTATTTCTACAACAAACCTAAAACCAAACCCATGTACAAATTAATCGCAACAACACTCCTCGCTGTCTTTCTATTTTCATGTGGCGCAAAGAAAAAAGATTTGATTGTAGGAAAATGGCAGGAGATTGAAACCGGTTCAGCTATCAGCGAATATAAAAGCGATGGAACATATTTTATTACGTTTGATGATGGTAAAACTGAAGAAGGTAAATATCGTGTTGAAGGCAATACTTTGTATAA